>NZ_JAQVGQ010000114.1 GCF_028696615.1 Immundisolibacter sp.
CGGGAACCGTCCACATCGCATTATCCAGATCGACCTCAGACCAGTACGCCTTGCGCAGCTCGGCCGTGCGGACAAACGTCAGCGCCATCAGCCGCTGCGCGATCACGGTAGTCCGGTAGCCCGCATCATCCACGCTGTTCAAGAACTTCGGGATGTCCTGCCACGACAGCGGCGGGTTGTGCCGAACCCTCGGGCGCTTCACTGATTGCTTCAGCAATGCAGTCGGGTCGTTTTCGCAAAACCCCTCTCCCGATGCGTATGCGAAGAGCTGACCACTCCACTGCCGGATCAAGATCGCCACCGTAGGAGCGCCGCGGTCAACCACCCCTTGGATGATGGGCCGCAGGTGAGACGCCTTGATCGCGCCGATCGGCAGCTTGCCGAGCTTGGGAAACACGTCCTTCTCAAGATAGGTCTTCACCTGGCCGGCGTAGTAGTCGCTCCAATGCGCGTTGCTCGCCATCCACCTGCGGGCAACCTCCTCGACAGTGTGCTCGTTCCGCTCGACTTGGTTGGCGATCTTGACCCGCTTCTCCAGGATAGGATCGCGCCCCTCGCGAACCAGGTTGCGCGCCCAATCTCGCTCCTGTCGCGCAACCTCCAGAGTCACCTTGGGAAACGAACCAATCGAGTAGACCTGCGCGGCGTTGCCCAGGCGATACCGATACCACCAGAGCTTGCTTCCATTGGGCTGTATGCGCAGGAACAGGCTGCCGCCATCCCTGAGCGTGTAGGCCTTGGGCTTGGCTTGCGCCGTCTCGATCTTGCGTACGGTGAGGAGATTGAGAGCCATGTGTATAACGCCCTGCAGGGGACTCGTTACTCACATTGTTATACACTTTGGCAGTGGATTGGTCTAGCAAGTGACAGAACCCACCAGACTCTCAACCATTGCAAATCAACGCATTATGTATGCACCATGGAACTCGGTGGCATCCGGTGGAGCTCAATCGTAGTTGTCGAGCATCAACACCATGCGCGGGGGTCTCTCGTTTGAACCCTGAAAAACGCCATCCCTGGCGTTGCTCAGCTCGCTGCAGCCGGGCGCTGCGCGCCGCCGGAAAGGGCGCGTATTGTCCGCCGATCGGCGTGGCGGGAAAACACCGTGCGCGCCGGCCTTACCAGGCTGTTGAAAAAGGGCAGGACTGCCTTTTTTCAACTCGCCGCGCGAGGCATCCCTGCCTCGCGGGCGCAGGCCGTTTTTCAACGGCCTGTCACAGCTGCACGTCGAGCCCGGCCTGCGCGAGATCGGCCGCCCGCAGCAGGGCGCGCGCCTTGTTCTCGGTCTCCAGCCATTCGTTCTCGGGCACCGAGTCGGCCACGATGCCGGCCGCCGCCTGCACCGACAGCACGCCGTCCTTGACGATGCCGGTGCGGATGGCGATCGCCAAGTCCATGTCGCCGGAGTAACTCAGGTACCCGCAGGCGCCGCCGTAGATGCCGCGCTTGGTGGGTTCGAGCTCGTCGATGATCTCCATCGCCCGCACCTTGGGCGCGCCGGTCAGCGTGCCGGCCGGGAAGGTGGCGCGCAGCACGTCGAAATTGCCAAGACCTGGCTTCAGCAGCCCCTCGACGTTGGACACGATGTGCATCACGTGCGAGTAGCGCTCGATGACCATCTCGTCGGTGACCTTGACGGTGCCGGTCTGCGCAATTCGCCCGATGTCGTTGCGGGCCAGATCGATCAGCATCACGTGCTCGGCGCGCTCCTTGGGATCGGCCAGCAGTTCCTCGGCCAGACGTTGGTCCTGCTCGGGCGTCGCCCCGCGCGGGCGGGTACCGGCCAGCGGCCGGATGGTCACCTTGGTGCCTTCGGTGCTCGCCTCCTGGCGCACCAGGATTTCCGGCGAGGCGCCCACCACCTGGAACTCGCCGAAGTCGTAGAAATACATGTACGGCGACGGGTTCAGCGTGCGCAGCGCCCGGTACAGCGCCAGCGGCGATTCGGTGTAGCGGCGGCGGATGCGCTGGCCGATCTGCACCTGCATCACATCACCGGCGGCGATGTACTGCTTGGCGCGCGCCACCGCGGCCAGGAAATCGGCCTTGGCGAAGGCGCGCTGCTCGGCGCTGCGCTCGCCGGCCGGACTGTGCGGCGGCGCCAGCGGACTGCGCAGGCGCGCCAGCAGCGTCGCCAGGCGCGCCAGACCGTGCGCGTGCGCGCCCGGCTGCTTTGGATCCACGTAGACGATCAGGTAAATCTTGCCGGCCAGGTTGTCGACCACGGCCAGCTCCTGGGTGTCCAGCAGCAGGATGTCCGGCGTGCCGAGCTCGTCCGGCAGCGGGCAGTGCGCGAGCCGCGGCTCGATGTAACGCACTGTATCGTAAGCGAAATAACCGGCGAGCCCGCCGCAAAAGCGCGGCAGGCCGGGCGGCACGTACACGCGCTGGCGCTTCTGGTAACGCTCGATGAAGTCGAGCGGGTTGCCGTCGTCGGTTTCGACCACCTGGCCGTTTTCCACCACCTCGGTGTGGAAACCGCGGCTTCGCAGCGCGCGCCGCGCCGGCAGGCCAATGAACGAATAGCGCCCGAAGCGCTCGCCGCCGACCACCGATTCCAGCAGAAAGCTGTTCGGCGCCGCGGCGAGCTTCAAGTAAAGCGACAGCGGCGTGTCCAGATCGGCCAGCGTCTCCAGCGTGAGCGGGATGCGGGTGTAGCCCTCGGCGGCGAGGGCTTTGAAACGGGCTTCATCCATGGCGCGGGCGGCGGGTGTCGAAAAAGGGCGGCAGTCTTGGCCGGTCAGGCCCCAGCGTCAAGGCACGCATCTGAATCCATTCATTGCCCAAGCGCGGCGCGCATGGCGGCGATGGTGGCCGCGTAATCGGCCGAGCCGAACACCGCCGAGCCGGCAACGAAGGTGTCGGCCCCGGCGCGCGCCGCATCGGCGATGTTGTCGACCTTGATGCCGCCGTCGATTTCGAGCCGGATGTCGCGCCCGCTGGCGGCGATGCGCTGGCGCACCTGCGCGAGCTTCGGCAGCGCCGACGGGATGAAGCTCTGCCCACCGAAGCCCGGGTTCACGGACATCAGCAAGATGAGGTCGAGGCGGTCCATGACGTAATCGAGATGATCGAGCGGCGTGGCGGGATTCAGCACCAGCCCGGCCTCACAGCCGTGCTCGCGGATCAGCGAGAGCGTGCGGTCGACGTGCCGCGAGGCTTCCGGGTGAAAGCTGATCAGGTTGGCACCGGCGGCGGCGAACGCCGGAATCAGCGCATCCACCGGCTCCACCATCAGGTGCACGTCGAAAAACGCCTGCGGCGCGTGGCGGCGCAATGACTCCACCACCACCGGACCGATGGTGAGGTTCGGCACGTAGTGGTTGTCCATGACGTCCACATGAATCCAGTCCGCGCCGGCCGCCAGCACGGCGTCGATTTCGGCGCCGAGCCGCGCGAAGTCCGCCGACAGGATGGACGGCGCGATGCGGTACCGCTGACTCAAAACGGCAACTCCAGACCCGGACGCACGCGCGCGAACAGCGCCCGGAAGGCGGCCTGGATGCGCGCGAGCGCAGCCGCATCATCCGCCTCGAAGCGCAGCACCAGCACCGGCGTGGTGTTGGACGGGCGCACCAGACCGAAGCCGTCCGGGTAGTCGGCGCGGATGCCGTCGAGCGTGCTCACCTCGGCGCCCGGAAAGTCAGCCGCGGCGACCAGCTCTTTCATCAGCGCGAAGTGCTCGCCTTCCTTGAGCTTGATCTGCAGCTCGGGCGTGCTGACCGAATCCGGGATGGCCGCGAACACCTGCTCCGGCGTCTGCGGCTGCCGGCTCAGGTACTCCAGCAGCCGGCAGGCGGCGTACACGCCGTCGTCGAAGCCGTACCAGCGCTCCTTGATGAAGATGTGCCCGCTCATCTCGCCGGCCAGCGCCGCGCCGGTCTCGGCCATCTTGGCCTTGATCAGCGAGTGGCCGGTCTTCCACATCACGGGCTTGCCGCCGGCGGCGGCGATCGCCCGCGGCAGGTGGCGCGTGCATTTCACGTCGAACAGGATGGTGGCGCCCGGCACGCGGCTGAGCACATCGCGCGCGAACAGGATCATCAGCCGATCGGCGAAGATCACCCGGCCGCTGGCCGTGACCACGCCGAGGCGATCGCCGTCGCCGTCGAAGGCGACGCCCAGATCGAGCCCGCGCTCGCGCACGCAGGCGACGAGGTCCTCGAGGTTCTCGGGCTTGGTCGGGTCCGGGTGGTGGTTGGGAAAGCTGCCGTCCACCTCGGCGAACAGCGGCACCACCTCACAGCCGAGCGCCTCGATCAGCGCCGGGGCGCTGGCGCCGGTCACGCCGTTGCCGCAGTCGACGCCCACCTTGAGCGGCCGCGCCAGCTTCACGTCCGACAGAATCCGCTCGCGGTACGGGGTCAGCGCGTCGGCCTCACGCACGTGGCCGAAGCCCGCTTCCAGATCATCCGCCTCGATCAAGCGACGGATGCCGAGGATGTCGTCGCCGGACAGCGTCTTGCCGGCCACCACGATCTTGAGGCCGTTGTAATCCGGCGGGTTGTGGCTGCCGGTCACCGCCACGCCGCAGCCGGTGTTGAACTCATAGGTGCCGAAATACACCACCGGCGTCGGCACCATCCCGACGTCGATCACCCCGCAGCCGGTGGCCGTGAGGCCGCGCGTCAGCGCGTCGGAGAGCGCCGGCCCGGACACGCGCCCGTCGCGGCCGACCACCACCTCACTGCAGCCGGCGCGGCGCACCAGCGTACCGATGGCGCGACCGATCTGGTAGACACCCTCTTCGGTCAGGCTCTGCCCGACCACGCCGCGGATGTCATAGGCGCGGAAGATTTCCTCGGGCGGCAGGTAGCGTTCGGTCATGGCGTCCTCTTGGCAAAAAAACCCGCTCGGCTAGGCGCGGCAGTGCTCCCGTCCGGGGCAGACAGCCCCGACCTGAAGCGATGCCGTGAGTCATCGCTTCAGGGAGCGCGACGTGGGCGTGACCCGCGCCGCCGCGGGCAGAAAAATGCCAGCGACGGAATTTTTCGGCATTTCCGTCAGCCCCGGCCGGTGTGTCCGAACCCGCCGCCACCACGGGCGGTGGGCGTGAAGTCGTTCACCAGCTCGAAGCGCGCCCGCACCACCGGCACCAGCACCAGCTGGGCGATGCGCTCGCCGGGCGCGATGGTGAACGGCGCCGCGCCGCGGTTCCAGCACGACACTTTGACCTCGCCCTGGTAGTCGCTGTCGATGAGACCCACCAGGTTACCGAGCACGATGCCGTGCCGGTGACCCAAGCCCGAGCGCGGCAGCAGCACGGCGGCAAGGCCGGGATCGGCGAGGTGCATGGCAAACCCGGTGCCGATCAGCGCCACCTCGCCCGGCGCCAGCGTGAGCGGCGCATCGAGGCAGGCGCGCAGATCGAGCCCGGCGGCGCCGTCCGTCGCGTACTGCGGCAGCGGGAACTCGGCCCCCACACGCGGGTCGAGGATTTTGAGCTCAACCGCGCGCATGCAGGCGCTCCGCGATCACGGCGATCAGCTCACGCGCCAGCGCCGCCTTGCTGGCGCGCGGCAGCTCGCGCTGCCCGCCCGGCCACAGCAGCGTGAGCGCGTTGTCGTCGGTCTCGAAACCCAGGCCCGCGCCAACCGCATTGGCAGCGATCATGTCCAGGCGCTTGTCGTCCAGCTTGCGCCGGGCGTAGCCGAGCACGTCGTCGGTCTCGGCGGCGAAGCCGACCGTGAACGGCCGGCGCGGCAGCGCCGCGACCTCGGAAAGGATGTCCGGATTGCGGACCAGCTCCACGGTGAAGGTGTCGCGGTCCTTCTTGATCTTTTGCGCGGCCAGCGCCGCCGGGCGGTAGTCGGCCACCGCCGCGGCGCCGATGTAGACGTCGGCGTCCGCCACCGCCGCCAGCACCGCATCGCGCATCTGCTGCGCCGAGCGCACGCGCTGCACGGCGATGCCCGGCGGGTCGGCCAGCGCCACCGGACCGCTGACCAGCGTCACGGTCGCACCCGCCGCGCGCGCCGCCTGCGCAATCGCATAGCCCATGCGTCCCGAGCTGCGGTTGCCGATGAAGCGCACCGGGTCGAGATCCTCGAACGTGGGACCGGCGCTCACCACCACCCGCCGGCCGGCCAGCGCGCCGCCGCCGAACTGCGCCGCGCAGGCCGCCACCAGCTCCAGCGGCTCGAGCATGCGCCCTTCGCCGACCTCGCCGCAGGCCTGACTGCCGCTGGCGGGGCCGAACACGCGCACGCCGTCGTCGGTGAGTTGTCGAAGGTTGCGCTGCGTGGCCGCGTTCTGCCACATGCCGACGTTCATGGCGGGCGCGATCGCGACCGGCGCGCGCGTGGCCCGACAGCAGGCGGTGAGCAGATCGTCGGCAAAACCGTGCGCCAGCCGCGCCATGAAATCGGCCGTGGCCGGCGCGATCAGCACCAGGTCCGCCCAACGGGCCAGCTCGATGTGGCCCATGCCGGACTCGGCCTCGGCGCTGAGCAACGCCTGGTGCACCGGCCGACCGCTGACGGCCTGCAGGGTCAGCGGCGTCACGAAAGCGGCCGCGGCGTCGGTGAGCACCACGCGCACCTCGGCGCCCGCCTCGCGCAGGCGGCGCACCAGATCGGGCGTCTTGTAGGCGGCGATGCCGCCGGTCACGCCGAGCAGGATGTGTTTGTCGAGCAGTGCGTTCATGATTACGTGCGCGAGTGTAGCAGCGGGCTTTTGACGACGAGTTTCTGCGGAGGAACGGCATGGCGATCGTCGATTGGCACCCGGACGAGCGACCGCGTGAGCGGCTGCTGGCCAACGGCCCGCAGGCGCTGTCCGACACCGAGCTGCTGGCGATTTGCCTGCGCACCGGCGTGCGCGGCGAGTCGGCGGTCGATCTGGCCCGCAACCTGCTCACCGAACACGGCGGCCTGCGCGGCCTTTTGGCCGGCGACCGCCAGGCGCTGCTGGCGCGCAAGGGCTTGGGTGCCGCCAAGTACGCGCAGCTGCTGGCGGTGGCCGAGCTCGGCCGCCGTTACGCGCAGGAGGTGCTGCGCCGCGGCGAGGCGCTGACCTCGCCGCAGGCGGCGCGCGATTACCTCGCCGTGCAGCTGCGCGACCACCCGCAGGAGGTGTTCGGGTGTCTGTTCCTGGACAACCGCCACCGCGTGCTGGCCTTCGAGGAGCTGTTTCGCGGCACCGTCAACGCCGCCAGCGTCTACCCGCGCGAGGTGGTGCGTGCCGCGCTGCGCCATAACGCCGCGGCATTGATCCTGGCCCACAATCACCCGTCCGGCGTGGCGGAACCGAGCGAGGCCGACGTGACGCTCACCCGGCGCCTGAAAACCGCGCTCGAGCTGGTGGACGTGCGGGTGCTGGACCACATCGTCATCGGCGACGGGCAGACCACCTCGCTGGCCGACCGCGGACAGCTGTGAACGCCGGCCCGGCACCGGCCCGCGGCCCGGCCATGCTGCGCGCGCTGCGGCATCGCAACTTCCGGCTGTTCTTCTTCGGCCAGTTGCTGTCGCTGCCCGGCACCTGGATTCAGGCGGTGGCGCAGTCGTGGCTGATCTACCGCCTGACCGGCTCGTCGGTGCTGCTCGGTGTCGCCGGCTTCGCCGGGCAGTTTCCGGTGTTCCTGATGGCGCCGCTGGGCGGCGCGGTGGCGGACCGCGTCGATCGCCGGCGCATTCTGATCGGCACCCAGGTCGCCTCATCCGTGCTGGCGCTGCTGCTCGCCGCGCTGACCCTGAGCGGGCACGTCGTGGTGTGGCAGGTGTTCGTGCTGGCGGCGCTGCTGGGCATCGTCAACGGCTTCGATCTGCCGGCCCGGCAGGCGTTCACGGTTGAGATGGTGGGCCGCGAGGACCTGCCGAACGCGATCGCGCTCAACTCGTCGGTGTTCAACGCCGCGCGCCTGGTCGGCCCCGCCATCGCCGGTGTGCTGGTGGCGGCCGCCGGCGAGGGCTGGTGCTTTCTGCTCAATGGCATCAGTTATGTGACCGTGCTGGCGGCGCTGCTCGCCATCCGCGTCACGCGCCGCGAGCGGGCCGTGCACACCGGCTCGCTTTTGGCGCACATCGCGGACGGCCTGCGCTACGTGCGCGGACACCTGCCGATCCGCAGCCTGCTGCTGCTGCTCGGCATGGTGAGTCTGGCCGGCATGCCGTATGCGGTGCTGATGCCGGTGTTCGCCGACCGCATCCTCGGCGGCGGCGCGCAAGGGCTCGGTCTGCTCATGAGCTGCGCCGGCGGCGGCGCGCTGATCGGCGCACTCACGCTGGCGGCACGACGCAGCCCGCGCGGGCTCACGGCCTGGGTGCCGTGGGGCGCATTCGGGTTTGGATTCGGCCTGCTCGCGTTTTCGCTCTCGCGCAACTTCTGGTTG
>NZ_JAQVGQ010000115.1 GCF_028696615.1 Immundisolibacter sp.
CCCAGGATTTGCGGCTCGCCCAGCACCAGCGAGTCGAGCCCGCCCGCCAGCCGGAACAGATGCCGCGCCGCCAGCGGGCCGCGAAAAATCGCCAGATACGGATCGATCGGCTGCTGCAGCGCCGCGCAGGCCTGCCGGAACCAGTCGAGCGGACCGGGCGAGTCGGCGTCGCCGAGCGCCACCACCAGCTCGGTGCGGTTGCAGGTGGACAGCAGGCTCGCCTCGGCCACGTCCGGCTGCTGCAGCAGCGAGCGCAGCTGCGGTTCCAGGCGCTCGGGCACGATCGCCACCCGTTCGCGCACGTCCAGCGGCGCGGTGTGGTGGTTGATGCCCAGGGCGAGTAACTGCATCAGGGATGGCCGGCGGTGCGGATGGCGTGGGCGAACGGCGGGCGCATAATAGTCAAGCAGGCGCCGCTCGATGCAGCGCTCCCGGTCCGGGGCGTGACGTCCCGGCGCGGCTCGGGGCCATAAAGCCCGCATTGGCGCACCGCCGGCACCCGCCGCGGAGCAGCGAACCGAAAAATCCCTGCATGGAATTTTTCGGCATTTCCATACCACACACGCCAGCCCGCCCGCGGGTTAGTTACTGGAACCGACGCCCGACGCACCGGGTCTTAAGCGGCATGCGCAAACAGTTGTTTTCCGTGGTCGTCGCAGCGCTCCTGCTGGGCTGTGCCAGCCGCGCTCCGACCCCAGTGCCCGCCACTGCGGCCGCGACGCCGCCGCTGCGTGACGAGGCCCGCACCGAGGCGGTGTTCACCCTATTGCTGGCCGATGCGGCCGCCCAGCGCGGCGACTATGCGCAGGCAGCCGCAAAGTATACCGCCGTGGCCCAGCAGGCCGCCGACCCGGGCCTGGCCCGCCGCGCCGTGCAGGCGGCCTTGTACGGACAGGACCTGCCGGCGGCGATCGCCGCTGCCGAGGTCTGGCAGCGCATCGAGCCGCAAAGCGTCGACGCGGCGCAGTTGCTCACGGCCCTTGAGCTGCAGCGCGGCAACGCCGATGCGGCCCGTGAGCAGTTGCGGCGCCTGCTGACGCTCAAGAACTTCCAGTCCCGGCAGGACTACCTGAACCTGGTGCGCCTGCTGAACCAGAACGTGCCGCCGGATACGCTGTTCGGCGTGCTGGACACGCTGCTCGAGCTGCGGCCGGACGACCCGCAGGCGCTGTTCGCCTACACCGTGGCGGCGACCGGTCTTGGGCAGATCGAGCGCGCCGACAAGCCCTCGGCGCGGCTGTTGGAACTGCAGCCGCGGGCCGACGAGGCCGTGCTGCTGCGGGCGCAGGTGCTGCTGCAGAGCGGTCGCCTGGCGCAGGCCGGCGAGTTGCTGGGCGAGTTTCTGCGCAGCCATCCGCGCCACACCCAGGCCCACCTGATGCTGGCGCGGGTGCGCCTGGAGGCCAAGGACTACGCCGCGGCGCGGCGCGAATTCGAAACCGTGTTGCGCTACGAGCCGGGCAACGCCGATGCGCGTCTGGCGGCGGCCCTGCTGGCCGGTCAACTGGGCGACCGGCGCACCGCGCGCGCGCAGCTGCTGAAACTGGCCGCCGATGGCAAGCAGGCCGATCAGGCCAATTTCTACCTCGGCAAACTGGCCGAGGATGCCGGTGATACGCGTCAGGCGCTGGCCCACTACGCACGGGTGCATGATGGCGAGCACCGCATCGAGGCCTTGCTGCGCCGTGCCAGTCTGCTGGCCGAGCGCGGCCAGCTCGACGACGGCCTGGCGCTGCTGGCCGGCGCCCCGGCCGACTCGGACGAGGAACGGCTGCGCCTGGTGCTGGCGCAGTCGGATTTGCTGCTCGAGGCCAATCGCCTGCAACAGGCCGAAAAGCTCATCGACGACGCACTGGCTCAGAATCCGGACAGCCTGGAGCTGCTGTTCGCACGCGCGATGCTGCTCGAAAAGCTCGACCGCACCGCGGACATGGAGCGCGACCTCAAGCGCATCCTCGAGCTCGACCCCAAAAACGCCAACGCGCTCAACGCCTGGGGCTACACGCTGGCCGATCGCGGCGAGCGGCTGGATGAGGCGCACGAGCTGATCAAGCGCGCGCTCGAGCAGTCGCCGGACAACCCCTATATCCTGGACAGCCTGGGCTGGGTGCTGTACCGCAAGGGCGACCTGGTCGGCGCCGAAACCTATCTGCGCCGGGCGCTTCGCCAGCTGCCAGAAGCCGAGGTGTACGCGCACCTGGCCGAGGTGCTGCACGCGCAGGGCCGCACCGACGAGGCGCGGCAGGTGCTGCGCGAGGGGCTCGAAAAATCGCCCAAGGATGCGCGCCTGCTCGGCCTGCAAGGCAAGCTCGACCCGTGAAACGGCTGCTCCTGCTGCTGGTGGTCGCGGCGCTGGCGGCCTGCGCGGCGCGCGGGCCGGTGGCGCCGCCAACGGCGCCGAGCTCGTTCGCCGATCGACTGGCGGCGCTGGATCGGCTCGGCGAGTGGACCCTGCAGGGTCGCCTGGCGCTGCAGAGCCCGCGCCAGTCCGGCAGCGGCAGCGTGCAGTGGCGACAGGGCCGCGACGGCTTCGATCTGCGTCTGCACGGCGCCTTCGGGCGCGGCGCGCTGCACTTGTCCGAGAACACCGCCGGCGCGCGCCTGCAGCGCGCCGATGAGGCGCCGATCGAGGCTTCCAGCGCCGCCGTGCTGTTGGCCGACGCGCTGCCCGACACGCCGCTGCCGCTGGCGAGCCTGCGTTACTGGGTGATCGGCCGCCCGGCGCCGGGCCATCCGGTCGAGCTGCTGCAGCTCGACGCCGACAACCGCCTCGCGCTGCTGCGCCAGGACGGCTGGGAAATCCGCTACCTCGAATACCAGTCCGTGCCGCCGTGGGTGTTACCGAGCAAGCTGCAGGCCCGGCAGGGTGACATCGAGCTGCGCCTGGCCATCAAGCGCTGGATTCCCGGCGGGCATGCCTCCTGACGCCGCCGGCTGGTGGCCGGCGCCGGCCAAGCTGAACCTGTTCCTGCACGTCGTCGGGCGCCGCGCCGACGGTTATCACCTGCTGCAGACGGTGTTCCAGTTCGTCGACCTGTGCGACGGGCTGCGCTTGACGCCGCGCCCGGACGGGCAGATACGCCTGCTGACGCCGCTGCCCGGCGTGCCCGCCGAGCAGGACCTGTGTGTGCGGGCGGCGCGCGCGCTGCAGGCGCACACCGGCTGCCGCGTCGGCGCCGACATCGAACTGGTCAAGCGCATCCCCATGGGAGGCGGGCTCGGCGGCGGCAGCTCGGATGCCGCCACCACGCTGCTGGTGTTGAACCATCTGTGGCGCCTCGGTCTGGGGCGCGAGCAGCTGGCCGCCATCGGCCTGGCGCTGGGTGCGGACGTGCCGGTGTTCATCGGCGGGCAGGCGGCGTGGGCCGAAGGGGTAGGCGAGCGCCTGACGCCGATCGCGCTCGACGAGCCGTGGTATCTGATCGTCGATGCGGGCGTGCCGGTGGCCACGGCGGGCGTGTTCGGTCACCCGAAATTGACACGCAATACCCCGCCAATCACAATTTCCGGTTTCCGCAGCGGGGCCACGGGCAACGATTGTCTGGCCGTGGTCAGGGCGCTGTATCCGGACATCGATGCAGCGTATCGCTGGCTGGCCGGTTTCGGGCGGGCGCATCTATCCGGCACCGGTGGGTGCCTTTTCGTGCGCTTCGACGAGCGGCCGGCCGCGCAGGCGGTGTTGGCGCGCCTGCCCGCGCCCTGGCGCGGCTGGGTGGTGCGCGGCATGAACCGCCATCCGCTGGCCGACCAGGCGCCGGATGTTTGAGCACGGTTTCCGCTGGGGTGTCGCCAAGCGGTAAGGCACGGGGTTTTGATCCCCGCATTCCCAGGTTCGAATCCTGGCACCCCAGCCACTTCTCGCGCCTCGGGCGCGGTTCAATCCAGTCGAGGAGCCCCATGGCCTACGGCGGCATGATGGTGTTTTCGGGCAGTGCCTGCCCGAAGCTGGCGGAATCCATCTCCCACTACCTCGGCCAACCGCTCGGCAAGGTGGTGGTCGACCGTTTCAGCGACGGCGAAGCGCAGATCGAGGTGATCGACAACGTGCGCGGCAAGGACGTGTTCATCGTCCAGTCCACCGGCCGGCCCACCGACGAAAACCTCATGGAACTGCTGATCATGGTCGATGCCATGCGCCGTGCCTCGGCGACGCGCATCACCGCCGTCATGCCGTACATGGGCTACTCGCGCCAGGACCGGCGCATGCTGGGCGCGCGGGTGCCGATCTCGGCCAAGGTAGTGGCCAAGATGATCGCCGCCGCCGGCACCGACCGCGTGCTCACGGTCGACCTGCACGCCGATCAGATTCAGGGCTTCTACGACATCGCCATCGACAACGTGTACGCCTCGCCGGTGCTGCTGGGCGACATCTGGCGCCACAGCTACGACGACCTGATGGTGGTATCGCCGGACGTGGGCGGCGTGGTGCGCGCCCGGGCGCTGGCCAAGCACCTGGACGACGCCGACCTGGCCATCATCGACAAACGCCGCCCGCGCGCCAACCAGGCGCAGGTGATGAACATCATCGGCGACGTCGGCGGGCGCAGCTGCGTGATGATCGACGACCTGGTCGACACCGCCGGCACACTGTGCAAGGCCGCCGATGCGCTCAAGCAGCACGGCGCCAAGCGCGTGGTGGCGTATGTGACGCACCCGGTGCTGTCCGGCCGGGCAGTCGAGAACATCATGCACAGCGCGCTCGACGAGCTGGTGGTGACCGACACCCTGCCGCTGCGAGCGGACGCCGCCGCCTGTCCGCGCATCCGGCAGCTCAGCATCGCCGAGCTGCTGGCCGAGACCATGCGCCGCATCAGCGACGAGGATTCGGTCAGCACGCTGTTGATGGGTTGATGATGCCCAGTCGAAGCCAGGCGCCCAACCTGTAGTACCATTTCGCGTTCCGTTTTTTTCGCGCAGCGTGGCCGGCCCGACCGGCGACGGCAGTATCCGCGACGCGCGTTTTTACCGTCCCCGGGAGTTTCGGCCATGGACAACCAGTTTCAGATCACCGCCGAGTCGCGTAGCGACCTTGGCACCGCCTTCTCGCGCCGCCTGCGCCGCGCCGGTCGCGTGCCGGCCGTCATCTACGGCGGTGGCCAGCCGAACACCGACATCACCCTCGACCACAACGACACCATCCACCACCTGGAAAAGGAAGCCTTCCACTCCCACGTGCTGACGGTGGATGTGGGTGGCCGCAGCGAGCAGGTGGTGCTGCGCGACGTGCAGATGCACCCCTACAAGCGCCAGGTGATGCACCTCGATTTCCTGCGCGTGAGTGCCGACCGCAAGCTGCGCATGGTGGTGCCGGTGCATTTCGTGGGCGAGGACGTGGCGCCCGGCGTCAAGCAGGGTGGCGGCGTGGTGTCCCACCTGATGCCGGAAATCGAAATCGAGTGCATGGCCAAGGACCTGCCGGAGTTCATCGCCGTCGACATCAGCGGCCTCGAGCTCGACCAGGCGCTGCACCTGTCAGACCTGAAGCTGCCGGCCGGCGTGAGCATTCCGGCGCTGGCGCTGGGCCACGATCATGACCTGCCGGTGGTGTCCATCCACGCGCCGCGCGTCGGCGAGTCCGAAGCGGGTGGCGAAACCGCCGGCTGATCCGGCGCCCGGCGCGGCGCGCTCGTGGTCGAGCTGATCGTCGGACTCGGCAACCCGGGCCCGCGTTATGCCGACACCCGGCACAACGCGGGCTTTTGGTTTGTGGACCGCCTGGCGGCAGCCGAGCGCCTGACGCTGAAGGCCGAAACGCGTTTCCACGGCGAAGTCGCCACCTGGCAGCGCCCACACGGCGATGTGCGCTTGCTGAAGCCGCTCACCTTCATGAACGACAGCGGCCGGGCGGTGCAGGCGCTGGCGGCCTACTATCGGATCCCGGTCGGGCACATCCTGGTGGTGCACGACGAGCTCGATCTGCCGCCGGGCGACGTGCGCCTGAAGGTCGGTGGCGGCCACGGTGGCCACAACGGCCTGCGCAGCACCATCGGCGCCCTGAACTCGCCGGCCTTCCTGCGCCTGCGCGTCGGCATCGGCCATCCGGGCGCGGCGCCGCTGGTCACGCCCTACGTGCTCGGCAAGCCGCCGGCCGACCAGGCGCGGCTGATCGATGCCGCCATCGACAGCGCGCTCGCGCTGCTGCCGCGCCTGCTGGCCGGCGAGGTGGCGCCCGTCATGCAACTGCTCAACACCCGCCGCCCGGCGCGCTAGCCGCCGGCCGCTTTCAGCTCCAAGGAATCGCCCATGGGTTTTCGCTGCGGCATCGTCGGCCTGCCGAACGTCGGCAAATCGACGCTCTTCAACGCCCTCACGCAGGCCGGCATCGCGGCCGAGAACTACCCGTTCTGCACCATCGACCCGCACGTCGGCATCGTGCCCATGCCGGACCCGCGCCTGGATCGGTTGGCCGAAATCGTCAAGCCTCAGCGGGTGGTGCCGACCAGCATGACCTTCGTCGACATCGCGGGCCTGGTGGCCGGCGCCTCCAAGGGTGAGGGCCTCGGCAACCAGTTCCTGGCCAACATCCGCGAGACCGAAGCCATTGCGCACGTGGTGCGCTGCTTCGAGAACGACGACGTGGTGCACGTTGCTGGCGGCGTGGACCCGCTGCGCGACATCGAGGTCATCGACACCGAACTCGCGTTGGCCGATCTCGAAACCGTCGAGCGGGCGCTGCAGCGCGTCGGCAAGCGCACCAAGACCGGCGACAAGGCGGCGCTCGCCGAACAGGCGTTGCTGGAACGCGTGCGCGCCGCGCTCGATGAGGCCAAACCCGTGCGCAGCCTGCGTCTGACGGCTGAGGAACTCGCGCCGCTCGCCGAGCTGCACCTACTCACCGCCAAGCCGGTCATGTACATCGCCAACGTGGCCGAGGACGGCTTCACCGACAACCTGCTGCTGGCCGCGGTGCAGCAACGGGCGTCAGAGGAAGGCGCCGAGGTGGTGGCGGTGAGCGCCGCCATCGAGGCGGAACTCGTCCAGCTCGACGCCGATGCACGTGCCGAATTCCTGGCCGAGCTCGGTCTAGAAGAACCCGGCCTCGACCGCGTGATCCGCGCCGGCTACCGCCTGCTGGGGCTACAGACCTACTTCACCGCCGGCGAGAAGGAAGTCCGCGCCTGGACCATCCCGATAGGCGCCACCGCCCCGCAGGCGGCCGGTGTCATCCACAGCGATTTCGAGCGCGGCTTCATCCGCGCCGAGGTCATCGCCTACGCGGACTTCATCGCCTGCAAGGGCGAGGCCGGCGCCCGCGAGGCCGGCAAGTGGCGCCTGGAGGGCAAGGACTACGTGGTGCAGGACGGCGATGTGATCCATTTCCGCTTCAACGTCTGATCACGGTTCCCGGCCGGCAACCGGCAACGTCTCAGAGGTCGAGAAGAAATGCGCGTCCTGCGCATTTCTTGCGTCGCCCGTCCGGTACACGCCCGGACGGGCTCCCGCGAATCGAGCCCTTGCAGGCTCGATTCGCGTCCGGCCATCCCTGGCCGGACGCGGAGCTTGAAAAATTCACAAGCTCTCAGCCCCCGTAAAACACCTTCTCGCCGAGGTCCTTCAGCCACAGCGTGGCATCGTCCGGCCTGCCGGCCGGCTCCTGGCGCACCACGGCATCGGTCACCTCGCCGATGAATACGCTGTGATCGCCGCGCTCCACGGTGTCGATGAGCGTGCATTCGATGTAAGCCGGCACGGCATCCAGCACCGGCGCGCCGTTGGCGCCGTCGTGATACGGCTGGCCGGACAGCAGGCCCGGCGCCGCCTCGACCGGCTTGAAGAAGGTGTAGGCGATGCCGGCCTGGTCCTTGCCGAGGATGTTCAGCGCAAACTTGCCGCTGGCCTTGATGACCGCGTGTGTGCCCGAGTCGACCTTGACGCCTAGCGCCACCAGCGGTGGACTGAATGACGCCTGCGTCACCCAGTTGATGGTGGCCGCGGCGAGTTGGCCGTCCGGCGCCTTGCCGGTGAGTACGTAAAGGCCGTACGGGATCATCCGCAGCGCGGTTTTCTTTTGCTTTTCGTCCATCCTCGAAGCTCCTTTGTTCTGATGGTTGGGGGATGGTTGGGGAATCGCTGATTTATTCAGCGATTCCGTCGGGGCAGGATGCCCCGGCATGAATCAATGCCGTAAGCCATTGATTCATGGAGCGCAGCGCGGGCGTGTGCCGCGCCGCGCGAGTCGAAAAATTCCTGGGACGGAATTTTTTCAGCATTTGTTTCGGTTTTGCAGCTCCGTGCGCACCCAGTCGGCCATGCGCCGGGCACGGGCGAGCCAGATATCGGCGGCATCCGTTGGCAG
>NZ_JAQVGQ010000116.1 GCF_028696615.1 Immundisolibacter sp.
GACAAACGCACCGCGACGCCTTTGAGGTTCAGCAGCAGCTCGATCACGTCCTCCTGCATGCCCTCGAGTGTCGTGAACTCGTGCACCGCGCCCTCGATCTGCACCTCGGTGATCGCGGCGCCGGGCAGCGACGACAGCATCACCCGCCGCAGCGCGTTACCCAGCGTGTGCCCGAAACCGCGCTCGAGCGGCTCCAGGGTGACCTTGGAGTGGGTGGCCGACAGACGCTCGACCTTGACCAGCTTGGGCTTCAAAAACTCGTGAACGGATGACTGCATGATGGACACGCTCGCTGCGTAGGCAATTGCCGTGGATTCGATGGCATCGGGTCGTGAGCTGGCCGCGGCGGCCGCCCCACACCTCAAACGCGGCGCTTCTTTGGCGGGCGACAACCGTTGTGTGGAATCGGCGTCACGTCGGTGATGCTCAGAATCTTGAACCCGGCGTTGTTCAGGGACCGTACCGCCGAGTCGCGCCCCGGTCCCGGGCCGTTGACGACCACATCCAGGGTCTTCACGCCGAACTCCTGCGCCTTGCTGCCGGCACGATCCGCCGCCACCTGGGCAGCGAACGGCGTACTTTTGCGCGACCCCTTGAAACCGCACGAGCCGGCGGTCGCCCACGACAAGGCATTGCCCTGGCGGTCGGTGATGGTCACGATGGTGTTGTTGAAGGACGCATGCACGTGCGCCACGCCCTCGGAAATGCTCTTTTTGACGCGCTTGCGCGTTTTGCTGGCGGTCGGCTTGGCCATGGGGACGATCCTTTAGCGATTACTTGCGGATGGGTTTGCGCGGGCCCTTGCGGGTGCGGGCATTGGTGCGGGTACGCTGGCCGCGCACCGGCAGGCCGCGCCGATGCCGCAGCCCGCGATACGTGCCCAGGTCCATCAGGCGCTTGATGTTCATCTGCAGCTCCCGCCGCAGGTCGCCTTCCACCGTGAACTTGCCGACCTCGCGCCGCAGCGCTTCGATCTCGGTCTCGTCGAGATCCCGGATACGCCGCGACGGCTCGATCTGCGCAGCTTCGCAGATTTCCAGCGCACGGGTTGGCCCGATGCCATAAATCGCCGTCAGCGCGACGCGCGCGTGTTTGTGATCGGGAATGTTGATACCAGCAATACGAGCCATTTACCGAACTCCAGAAAACCTGTACGGCCGCACGGACCGACTCAGCGTTTGTGAAGAAACGCGCGTGCTGCGCATTTCTTGCGTCGCCCGTCCGGTACACACCCGGACGCGCTCACGCAAATCAAGCCCTTACAAGCTCGATTCGCGTCCGGCCATCCCTGGCCGGCCTGAGAGCTTGAAACATTCCCAAGCTCTCAGCCCTGCCGCTGTTTGTGCCGAGCCTCGACACAAATGACACGAACGACGCCCTTGCGCCGGATGATCTTGCAATTACGGCAGAGCTTCTTCACCGATGCGCGAACTTTCACTGTCCTGACTCCAAACTCAACGACCGCCGAACAAACCGCCGACGCTCCGACCCTTCAGATTGGCCTTCTTCATCAGGCCCTCGTACTGGTGGCTCATGACGTGCGTTTGCACTTGCGCCATGAAATCCATGATGGTGACCACCACGATCAAAAGCGACGTGCCACCGAAATAGAACGGCACGTGCCAGTACACGATCAGAAACTCGGGCAGCAGACACACCAGTGAGATGTACGCGGCCCCAGCCACCGTAAGGCGCGACACCACCCCGTCGATGTAACGCGCCGTCTGCTCACCCGGCCGCACGCCGGGCAAAAACGCACCCGAACGCTTGAGGTTCTCCGCCGTGTCTTTCGGGTTGAACACAACCGCCGTATAAAAGAAACAGAAAAACACGATGCCAGCCGCATACAACAACACATACAGCGGTTGCCCAGGCGACAGCGCGGTCGTGACATGCCGCAGCCATGCCAGCGCCCCGTCGCCGCTGCCGGCCCAGCTGGCCAGCGTGGACGGAAACAACAGAATGCTCGACGCGAAAATCGCCGGGATCACGCCCGCCATGTTGATCTTGAGCGGCAGATGGCTCGTCTGGGCCGCGTACACCCGCTGTCCCTGCTGGCGCTGCGCGTAATTGACAATGATCCGCCGCTGTCCGCGCTCGACGAACACCACGAACGCAGTCACCGCTACGATCAATACCAGCAACAGCAGCACCACGCCGCCACCGAGCTCGCCGGTGCTGACCAGCTCGAGCGTGCTGCCGAACGCCTGCGGTAGCCCCGCCACGATGCCCGAGAAAATCAGTAGCGAAATGCCATTACCGATACCCCGCTCGGTGACCTGCTCGCCGAGCCACAGCAAAAACAGACTACCCGCCACCAGCGTCGAGACGGCGATCAGCCGAAACCCGATCCCGGGGTCGATCACCACACTCATGCCGCCGGCGGTCTGGCTTTCCAGCGCAATCGCGATACCAAGCGCCTGGAACGCGGCCAGCACGACCGTGCCGTAACGCGTGTACTGCGTGAGCTTGCGCCGCCCGGCAGCGCCCTCTTTGCGCAGCTCCTCGAGCTTGGGCAACACGCTGCCGAGCAACTGCACGATGATCGACGCCGAAATGTAAGGCATCACCCCCAGTGCGAAGATCGACAAACGCTGCAGAGCACCGCCGGAGAACATGTTGAACATGTCCAGCACCGTGCCGCGCTGTGCCTCGAACATCGCGGCCAGCGCCTGTGGGTTTATCCCCGGTACGGGCACGTGGGCGCCCAGCCGAAATACCAGCAGCGCACCGACGACGAACAACAGCCGCCGCCGCAGCTCGGCGAACTTGCCGAGCCCGCCGAGCATGGCCGGATTGGCGGCACGCGTAGCCATTAGCTTTCTACTATGCTCCCGCCGGCCTGCTCGATCGCCGCACGTGCCCCGGCCGTCACCGCGATTCCCTTGAGGCGGACAGGGCCGGCCAGAGCGCCGGACACCACCACTTTGGCGCGCTTGGCTTCCCGCGCAACCACGCCGGCAGCCTTCAGCGCGTCCAGGTCGATCACCTCCGCCTGCACCAGACGCAGTTCGGACAGGCGCACCTCGGCACAGTCGCCCGATGTACGCGATTTGAAACCGCGCTTCGGCAACCGGCGCTGCAGCGGCATCTGGCCGCCTTCGAACCCGACCTTGTGATACCCGCCCGCCCGCGCGTGCTGACCCTTGTGACCGCGACCGGCGGTCTTGCCCAGACCCGAGCCGATGCCACGACCTACCCGGCGCCGCTCGGTACGCGAGCCCTCTGCGGGCTTGAGGTTATCCAGGCGCATCAGATTTCCTCCACCTTGAGCAGGAACGCCACCTTCCGAATCATGCCGCGCACGGCCGGCGTATCCTCGAGCTCGCGCTGGCTGCCGATGCGGCGCAGGCCGAGGCCGGTCACGCAGGCGTCATGCACGCGACCGCGGCCGGAGCGGCTGCGGACCAGGGTCACTCGCACTTTCTTGGTAGGGGCGTTCATACCAGCAGATCTTCCACGTTGAGGCCGCGCCGCATGGCGATGGCATCCGGCGACTCCATGCCAACCAGCCCGGCAATGGTCGCCATCACCACGTTGACCGGGTTGCTGCTGCCGATGCACTTGGCGAGCACGTCGCGCACACCGAGCGCTTCGAACACCGCCCGCATGGCACCGCCGGCGATGATGCCGGTACCTTCGGATGCCGGCTGCATGTACACCTTGGCGGCGCCGTGCACGGCCGTGACCGGGTAATACAACGTGCCACCGTTCAGCGGCACGCGAACCATGTCACGGCGCGCGGCGTCCATCGCCTTCTGGATCGCCACCGGCACTTCGCGCGCCTTACCCTGGCCGAAGCCGACGCGGCCGTCGCCGTCGCCGACCACCGTCAGCGCCGCGAAACCGAACTGCCGCCCGCCCTTGACCACCTTGGCCACACGGCGGACGTTGATCAGCTTCTGTATTTCGTTAGTCTCGTATGCCTGTTCAGCTCGCGCCATCGAACCAGCTCCTAGAATTGCAGGCCGGCTTCGCGGGCGGCATCCGCCAAAGCCTTGACACGGCCGTGATACATGAAACCGCTGCGATCGAAGGCGACCTTGACCACACCAGCCTGCTGGGCACGCTCGGCCACCACGCGGCCGATCAGCCGGGCCGCCTCGACGTTGCCGGTGTGACCGAGCTGTTCGGCCAGCGCCTTCTCAACCGTGCTGGCGGCGGCCAGGACCCGCCCGCCGCTGGCGTCGATCACCTGGGCGTACGTATGCCGTGGCGTGCGATGCACGCACAGCCGCACCGCGCCGAGCTTACGAATCTGCGCCCGTGTGGCGCGACCGCGCCGCAGGCGCTTGAGCTTCTTTTCCATTACCGCTTACCTAATGCTACCGGCCGTCATTTCTTCTTCTTGGTTTCTTTACGGACCACGACTTCGTTGGAATACCGAATACCCTTGCCCTTGTACGGCTCGGGCGGACGTACGGCGCGAATGTTCGCAGCCATCTGCCCCACCCGTTGCCGATCGGCGCCGCGCACGACCACCTGCGTCTGGGTCGGAGTCTCGATCTGCAAGCCCTCGGGCACCGGCATCTCCACAGGATGCGAATAACCGACGGCGATGCTGAGCACCGGACCCTTCATCTGCACGCGGTAGCCGACACCCACCAGGTCGAGCGTGCGCACGAAACCGTCGCTGCAACCCTTGACCATGTTGCTGAGCAGGGCCCGCGCAGTGCCCGCCTGCGCCCAGGCCGACGGCACGTCCCGGCGCACGCCGACACGCAGCACGCCGCCCTCGTTGGCGACCTCGACATCGGGATGCAGTGCCTGCGTGAGGGCACCCTTGGCGCCCTTGACCTGCACCTGTCCGGACGACACCACCACCTCGATACCTTTCGGCAGCGGAATTGGACTCTTGGCAACTCTAGACATTGGACGCTTCCGTCAGGAAATCAGGCACAGCACTTCGCCACCGACGCCGGCCCGCCGCGCCGCCCGGTCGGACATCACGCCCTGCGGGGTCGACACCACTGCCACACCGTAACCGCCCAGCACGCGCGGCAGCGCCTCCTTGCCCCGGTACATGCGCAACCCGGGACGGCTGGCGCGGCGCAGGCTGCGGATGGCCGGCTTGCCTTCTACGTACTTCAGGGTCAGCGTCAGCGTCTTGCGCCCATCGACGTCGGCCACCGAAAAACCGCTGATGTAACCCTCCGCCACGAGCACCTCGGCGACGGCCACCTTGAGGTTGGACGACGGCATAGCCACCTCGGCGAAGCGCCGCGCCAACGCATTGCGCACCCGCGTGAGCATGTCGGCAATCGGATCCATGATGGTCATAACCTGCCCCCGCCTTACCAGCTGGCCTTGACCATGCCCGGCACATCGCCGCGCATGGAGGCCTCCCGCAATTTGTTGCGCCCGAGCCCGAACTTGCGATACACGCCGTGCGGGCGCCCAGTGGCGCGGCAGCGGCTGACCACACGCACCGGACTGGCGTCACGCGGCAGCTTTTGCAGCGCCAGTTGCGCCGCGTAGCGCTCCTCATCCGACAGGTTGGGGTTCACGGCAGCCGCCTTCAGTTCGGCGCGGCGGGCAGCGTACTTGCGCACCAGCGCGGCACGCCGCTCGTTGCGATTGATTACAGACTTTTTGGCCACGAGGGTGTCCTCAACCCCGGAAGGGGAAATTGAAGGCGGCCAATAACGCCCGCCCTTGCTCGTCATTCCGCGCCGTGGTCGTGATCGACACGTCCATGCCGCGAATCTTGTCGACCTTGTCGAAGTCGATCTCTGGAAAGATGATCTGCTCGCTCAGGCCCATGTTGTAGTTGCCACGGCCGTCGAATCCGCGCGGCGACAGCCCGCGAAAATCACGGATGCGTGGCGCGGCGATGCTGATGAACCGGTCGAGGAATTCGTACATCCGGTCGCGACGCAGCGTCACCTTGCAACCGATCGGCCAGCCTTCACGAATCTTGAAGCTCGCCACCGCCCTGCGCGCCTTGGTGACCAGCGGCTTCTGGCCACTGATCAGCGCCATGTCGGCCACGGCCGCATCCAGCGCCTTCTTGTCGGCCGCGGCCTCACCCACACCCATGTTGAGCGTGATCTTCACCAGCCGCGGGACTTCCATCACGTTGCCGACGCCGAGTTCTTCACGCAGTCGCGGCACGACCACGTCTCTGTAATGCTGTTCCAGCCTAGTCATGTGCTCCGGCCGACGTCAGTCGACCACCTCGCCGTTGGATTTGGTGAACCGCACCTTGCGGCCGTCGTCCAGCAGCCGAAAGCCGATCCGGTCCGGCCGCTGCGTGGCTTTGTTGTAATAGGCCACGTTGGACACGTGCAACGGCATTTCCTTCTCTACGATGCCGCCCTGCTGACCGGTCATCGGATTCGGCTTGACGTGCTTCTTGACCAGGTTCACACCTTCTACGACCACCTTGTCGGTGGCCAGGACCCGCACCACCTGCCCACGCTTGCCCTTGTCGCGCCCGGTGATGACGACGACCTCGTCGCCTCGCTTGATCTTGCGCATCGCCACTACCTCAGAGCACTTCCGGCGCCAGCGACACCAGGCGCATGAACTGCTCGGTGCGCAGCTCGCGCGTCACCGGGCCGAAGATACGCGTGCCGATCGGCGCCCCTTGGTTGTTGAGCAGAACCACCGCGTTGCTGTCGAAGCGAATCTTCGAGCCGTCACTGCGCCGCACGCCCTGCACGGTACGCACGACCACCGCCCGATAGACCTCGCCCTTCTTGACTTTACCGCGCGGAATGGCGTCCTTGACGCTCACGCGGATCACATCGCCAACGCCGGCGTAACGGCGCTTGGAACCGCCGAGCACCTTGATGCACATCACGCGCCGCGCGCCGCTGTTGTCCGCCACGTCGAGGTGGCTTTGCATTTGAATCATGACCGTCTCCGCTTGCCTGGCTCGCTCAGCCGCCCACCCGTTCGATGACCTCGACCAGGCGCCAGGTCTTGGTCTTGGATACCGGCCGACATTCCTCGATTCGGACCAGATCGCCGACCCGACCCTCGTTGGCAGCGTCATGCGCATGAAACTTCTTCGAGCGCCGCAGGTACTTCTTGTACAGCGGATGCTGCACACTGGTTTCCACCAGCACGCTGATCGACTTATCCATCTTGTCGCTGACCACGCGGCCCACCACCGTGCGCCGCGTTACCGTTTCTTGCGTCATGCGCTTGCCTGCGAAGCCTGTTCGTTCAGAATGGTTTTGATACGCGCCACGTCGCGCCGCAGCGACCGGAAACGCGCCGGTTGCGCCAGCTGGCCGGTGGCGCGTTGCACGCGCAGATTCAGATGCTCGCGATGCAATTCGACCAGCAATTTATTCAATTCCGCGGCCGATTTACCGCGCAATTCCGCAACCTTCATGTCGCCAGCCCTCGTTTCACAAAGGTGGTGCGTACCGCCAGCTTGGCCGCGGCCAGCGCCATCGCCTCGCGCGCGACCGCCTCGTCGACGCCCTCCATTTCATAGAGCATCTTGCCAGGCTGGATCTCGGCCACCCAATACTCGACCGCCCCCTTGCCCTTGCCCATGCGCACTTCGAGCGGCTTCTTGGTGATCGGCTTGTCCGGAAACACCCGAATCCAGATCTTGCCGCCGCGGCGAACGTGACGGCTGATGGCGCGGCGCGCCGCCTCGATCTGGCGGGCAGTGATCCGCCCCCGGCTGACCGCTTTCAGGCCGTACTCGCCGAAACTGACGGCGTTGCCGACCAGCGCAAGCCCCCGGTTACGGCCCTTGAACTGCTTGCGGAATTTGGTCCGCTTCGGCTGCAGCATGGTGCTTCCCCTGTACCTTAGGCGCCACCGGCCGCCGGCTCTTGGCCGTCGGTACCGTCGCCTTTGTAAATCCAGACCTTGACGCCAATCACACCGTAGGTGGTCTTGGCCTCGGCCGTGCCGTAGTCGATGTTTGCCCGGAAGGTGTGCAGCGGTACGCGGCCCTCGCGGTACCATTCGCTGCGCGCGATCTCGGCGCCGTTCAGGCGCCCGGCCACGTTGATCCGGATACCCTGCGCGTGCAAGCGCATGGCGTTGCTCACCGCGCGGCGCATGGCGCGACGGAACATGATGCGCCGTTCGAGCTGCTGCGCCACGCTCTCGGCGACCAGGTAGGCATCGAGCTCGGGCCGGCGAATCTCCTCGACGCTGATGTGCACGGGAATACCCATGCACTCGCCCACCATGCGACGCAACTTCTCGAT
>NZ_JAQVGQ010000117.1 GCF_028696615.1 Immundisolibacter sp.
GGCTGTTCTACGGCCAGCTCAGCGGCTGCCCGTTCCATCCGGCACGCGAGTTCCGCGGCTTCAAGACCGGCGATCTGGGCCTCGGGCACATCGTGTTCATGACCCGGCACCTGGACGCCATGATGGCCTTCTACGGCGTCCTGGGCCTCAGGATATCCGACTACATCTTCATCAAGCCGGTGCAGGCCAAGGCGTATTTCATGCACCTGAACGCCCGCCACCACAGCTTCGCGCTGCTCGGCGGCCCGCACGACGCCTTCCACCACATCATGATCGAGGCGAACTCGCTCGACGACGTCGGCATGGCCAACGAGCTGGCGCTGCGCCAGGGCCGCAAGGTGACCATGTCGCTCGGCAAGCACACCAACGACCACGTGGTGTCGTTCTACACCCTGACGCCGTCCGGCTTCGAGCTCGAGTACGGCTGCGGCGGGCGCACCATCGACCGGCCGGACGACTGGCAGGTGGTCGAGTACGACGACATCAGCTTCTGGGGCCACCTGGGGCCGCTGCGCGCGCCGGTGTAAAAGGCCGCTGAAAAGGGCATCCGTGCCCCTTTTCGACTCGCGGGCCCGTCATGGCTCGGGCGCGGTGGCGCGGCGCTAGAATGCGCGTCGTTTGTTACTACGCCCGCGAGGGCCATTGCCATGAACCGCACCGATTCCGAATCCCTGTTCGATGACGTTGCCGACCGCGTGGTCGCGCTCGGCAACGAATTCCTCGATGCTCACCCCGACGCCGATGCCTGGGAAATCGCCTCCGGCATGCTGTCCGGCATCGTGCATTTCTGGCTGTACACGCACCAGCCGTGCGCCGACCCGTCGTGCCGGTCCTGCGCCGACATGGCCACCGCCGAAATGCGCCTGCAGCAGCTGCTGGACGAAACGCGCGAGTCGGCCGAGGAGAGCAGCTATTTCCACTCGCCGTACGACCGCAATGTCGGCAATGCCTGATCGCCGCCGGGCTGGCCCGACGGCGCGGCGCTACGCGCTCGGCGGCCTGCTGATCGCGCTGACCCTCACCGGCTGCATGAAAGAGCCGGTGGTCCCGCTGCCACCGCCGCCACCGAAAGCCGAGGCGCCGACGCGCGCGCCCGCGCCCGGCCCGCAGCTCGCATTCGAGCTGGCCCCGCAGCAACAGGTCGTGGGCGTCACGCAGGTGACGCGCGTACAAGGCGACGAGACACTGCTCGACATCGCCCGCCGCTTCCATCTTGGCTATGAAGAAATGGAGTGGGCCAACCGCGGCGTGGACATATGGGTGCCCGGCGACGGCCGCGAAGTGGTCCTGCCGGTGGCACAAATCCTGCCCGATGCCCCGCACCGGGGGCTGGTGGCCAACCTCGCGGCACGGCGGCTGTTCCATTTCCTGCCGGCGGATGCGAGCGGCAAACAGGGTGTGGTCAGCTACCCGATCGGCATCGGTCGCGAGGAGTTCCCGACGCCGCTCGGCACCACCCAGGTCACGCGCAAGCGCGCCTACCCCGACTGGCGGGTGCCGGCCTCGGTGCGCCGCGCCCACGCGCTGCGTGGCGATCCCCTGCCGGCGGTGGTGCCCGGCGGCCCGGACAACCCCATCGGCACCCACGTGCTCGATCTCGGCTGGCCAACCTATGTCATCCACAGCACCAACAAGCCGTCCGGCACCGGCCTGCGTGTCACGCACGGCTGCCTGCAGCTGTACCCGGAAGACATCACCCGCCTGTTCGACCAGGCCGACGTCGGCACCGAGGTGACGGTGGTCGACCAGCCCATTCTCGCCGGCTGGCAGGGCGATCAGCTGCTGCTCGAGGTCCACAAACCGCTCGAGGAACACGCCATGACGGCGAATGCCGCCGAGGCGGTGGCCACGGTCGCCATCCGCAAGGCGCTGGCGGCGCGTGGCCGCGACGAACACGACGTCGACTGGGAGCGCGTGCGCACGTACGTGCAGGCGCAGTCCGGCTATCCGCTGCCGGTGCTGCGCGGCGCACCCGAGCGCAGCGCCTTCCTGGCCATGGCGCCGTTGTATGCCCCACCGCCGATTCAGCAGGCGCAGCGCCAACCCGAGCCGGCGCCGAAGGCGGACGCCTGGTACCTTCACTTGGGCGACTACCAGGGCGAGAACAACGCCCGCAAGCTGGTCGCCCAGCTGCGCCACCTGGGGCCGCCGGTGCCCGCCACGATGCGTCCGTTCGCCGGTCGGCACGAGGTAACCGCCGGCCCGTTCCCCGACCGCCAGGACGCCGAACGCATCGCCCACCGGATCGAGGTGGAACTGGGCCTGCGCGGCGAGCTCAAGCGGCCGGCCGACGCCGGCGCCTGAGAGCTTGTGAATTTTTCAAGCTCCGAGGCCGGCCAGGGATGGCCGGACGCGAATCGAGCCCGTAAGGGCTTGATTCGCGGGAGCACGTCCGGGCGTGTACCGGACGGGCGACGCAAGCAATGCGCAGCACGCGCATTTCTTCACAAACCCTGAGCCGGCGCGCGGCGGGCCGACCACAGGACGATACGTCAGCCTCTGCCGGCTGCCGGGCCGCCGATGATGGCCAGCTGCCGCGACAGCGCCACCAGCCGGCCGCGGCTGTCCCACAGCTTGCCGTCCTCGTGCAACAGCCCGCCGGCCACGTGATGGGTGACGAAGTCGGCGCGCAGTAAACCCGGCGCCGGCACCTGCTGCACGTGCACGGTCAGTTCCACGGTGGGCACCCAGCCGGCGAAGCCGACCCGGCGGAACAGCGGCGGCGGCAGGGCGTCGGCAAACAGTGGCAGCGAGAACACGTCCGGCGCGGTGCCGTCGGCGAAGCCCAGCCAAGCGCGCAGCTCGGGCTCGGCGCTTGGCTCGCCGTTGTGCCAATGGCTGGCCGTGGCCGGATCAAGCCGCGCGATCAGCTGCTCGTGGATCGCCGCCGCGCGCGGCATGAGCTGCGCCATCGGCACGCAGCGCTCGGGCTCCGGCAGCAGCGGCGCGTGCTCCACGGCCAGGTCGATGCCAGTACTGCCGGCCAAGTCGGTGAACGCCCCCAAAAAGCGCACCCGCTCGCGCCCCTGCTGGATCAGGCGCGCCATGGCTGTGCCGATGCGCCGGCCACGGCGGATGACTTCGGTCTCGATGCGCACCGGCCCGGCCTCGGTCGGCAGCAGGTAATGACCGGTCAGGCTGGCCGGATGGGGCAGATCGAGCACGGCGGCCAGGGCGCGGCAGGCCACCGCCATCACATAGCCGCCGTTGGGCACCGTACCGATCGCCCAGGCACCGGCCAGCTCGCCGACAAACACCCCATCGCCGATCGGCACCAGCCGCGTGTCCTGCCCGAACCGGCCACCGTCGCCCTCGCCCATCGCCTCCACCTCGCCTTTTCGAAGGCCGCAAATTCCCGACCCTGGAATTTCTCGGCACGCTGCAGCACGGGTCACGCGCGCCGGGAAACCTGTCCTTATGGCCAATGGCGCGCCACTGGCATGCCGGACAATCGGCGTCATTGTGCCAGTCCGCGATCTGCACCATCGCCGCGGCCGGCTTGCAACACCCGGCGGACAGACCCCGCCGGCGGCACGAGGATCATGCATTGGCCGCCTACGTCGACCCGCGACATCACTGGCGCATCCTGCTGCTGGACTTGGCGACCGCGCCGGCGGGCGCGGCCCTGGCGCAGCGCCTGGGCGGCTTTGCTACGCCCGCCGTGGACCTGCGCGTGACCGATCTTGCCGGCTTGTCGGCCAGCCTGCGCGATGGCGGCGTCGACGCGGTGCTGGTTGCGGCCGACTCGCCGGCGGCCATCGGGCCGGCGCTGGTAGCGCTGCCTGCCGGCGACACGCCGCTGATCCTGGCAGTCCACACGCCTGCCGATGCGGCGACCGTTGCCGAGTGCCGGTGGCCGGCCGGCTGCGTGTGGCTACGGCGTGATTTCAGCGCCGGCGAGCTGCTGGCGGCGCTGGTGCAGGGACAGATCAACCGGGCCTTCCTGGCCGCGCCGGATGGACTCCTATTGGCGCGCGGCCAGCAGGTCCTGCTTGCCAATCCCGCCGCGAACGACCTGTTGAACCTGCCCACCGGCGCCCCAATCGCATGCCATACCCTGGAGGCGGCCGGCCCGGGCAGTGGCGAACAATCTCTGCCGGACGGACGCACGCTAGCCTGGCATTGCCGGCCGTTGGAGCCGGCCGGCGCGCTGACGCTGATCACCGTGCACGACGTCACCGAGCACCGGGCCGCCGCTCGGGCGCTCGAGTTCCGCGCCGAGCACGACACCCTGACCGGGCTGGCCAATAAGGTTCGGCTGCAGCAGGCGCTCGAAGCCGCCCTGGCGCGCGCCAAGCGCGAGGGCGACCGGGTGGCCGTGTTGTACATCGACCTCGACGGCTTCAAAGCCGTCAACGACATGCACGGCCACGAGGTGGGCGATGCGCTGCTGATCGCCGTGGCCGAGCGCTTGAGCGGCATTCGCCGCTCCGGCGAACTGCTGGCGCGCATAGGCGGCGATGAGCTGGTCATGCTGGCGCAGGGTTTCCCGCCTGGACTCGAAAGCCGCATCGCCGAGCGCGTGCTGACAGCCTTGAACACGCCAGTGCAGGCGGCGGGACGTGCTCTGCACATCGGGCTGAGCATCGGCGTGGCGGTCTATCCGGACCATGCCAGCGATGCCGATGGCCTGCTGCGCGCGGCTGACGAGGCCATGTACGCGGCCAAGCGCAGCGGCGGCAATCGCTACCAGGTGGCCCACAGCCACGTGGATGCCGTGTCGCGCCGGCGCCAGGAAATCGCCACCGGCCTCAGTCGGGGCCTGCTACGCGGCGAGTTCCACCTGCTGTATCAGCCGCTGCTGAACCTCGAGCAACAACGGTTCGTGGGGGCCGAGGCGCTGCTGCGCTGGCATCACCCCAGCGAGGGCGTGCTGCTGCCGCAGCAGTTCCTGGACGTGGCCGAGGCCAGCGGCATCATCGCCGACATCGGCGACTGGGTGCTGGAGCGGCTGTGCGCGCAGCTCGCGCAGTGGCGCTGGCGGCTCGGCGAGGAATTCTTTCTGTCTGCCAACCTGGCGGTGGCGCAACTGCGACGCCCCGACTTCGCCGGTCGCTTCCGGCGCGTGCTGCACAGCCACGGCCTGGGCGGCGACGCGGTGCACCTCGAGGTCAGCGAGCGCATCATCGCGCAGGAGATCGGTCGGGCGGTGGGCGACATCACCGGGGCGACCGACATGCATCTGGCGGTGGACGATGTCAGTCAGGGCCTGTTATCCCTGCGCAATCTCGGCAGCCTGCCCATCCGCAGTTTGAAGCTCGATCACGGCCTCATCGCCGGCTTGCCACACGATGCGCTCAGCGCCCGGCTGGTGACGAGCCTGATCGGCATCGGGCGCAGCTTTGGCTTGGCGATAGTGGCCGAGGGGGTGGAAAACGCCGCCCAGCTACGTTTCCTGCGCCAACACGGCTGCGATTACTGTCAGGGATTTCTGCTCAGCGCACCGGTAGCGGCCAGCGAACTGCCGGCGCTGGTCGACACCCCAGAATTGCTGCGCGGACTGCTGTCGGTGTCGAACTGAGCCGGGACCACCGGCCGCCCGCCCGTCTGCAGGCGGGTGCGCCAGTAGGGATCGTCGAGGCGGCTGCGCATGACCGCCTTACCACTCGACGGCGCGTGCACGAACTGCCCATCGCCGTAGTAGATGCCGACGTGGCTGACCCGGGTGCCGATCCGGAAGAACAGCAGATCACCGACAGCCAACCGATCACCGGTCACCGGCTGCACCACCGCACGCTGAGCCGCCACGGTACGCGGCAGGTCGATGCCTTGCAGGCGATAGCAGTAGCGCACCAGGCCGCTGCAGTCGAATCCGACCGCCGGCGACTCGCCGCCGGGACGATAGGGAGCGCCGATCATGGAGGCGGCGATCTGCGCCGCCAGGCGGTTGTCCGGCGCCGTCACCAGCGCGGCCGGTGGCGGTGCCGACGGACGCGCGGGCGCATGCCCGCAACCGGCGAGCCCAGCGGCGAGCAAACTCGCCCATACCAACCCGATCGACAGACCGGCGGCGACACCGCTGCGCCGGCCGCCGGCGGCTTCAGCCGCCGCCGATGGCCGGCACGAACTGCACGTCACTGCCGTCGTCGAGGGGCTGGAACAACCCCAGGTTGCTGATGTAGCCGTCGACCGCCACCGCCACCCCAGGCCGCAAGCGGCCATCGTCTTGCACGATGGCCGCCTTGAGCCCGGGATACCGCTCGTCGAGCCGCGTCAGCAGCTCGCGCACCGTGCGGCCGGGCACCTGGACCACCGCCTCACCACCGGTCAGGTGCTGCATGGTGGCCGGGATCCAGACGCTCGCCATGTCGCCGTCAGGCCACCTTGACCGACGCCGGCTTGCCTTCCTTGGCCCACAGGGCTTCCAGAACCGCGCCCGGCGACATCGGCAGCGTGGTCATGCGCACGCCGACCGCGCGGTAGATGGCGTTGGCGACCGCCGCCGGCGGCGGCACGATCGGCACCTCGCCGGCGCCGCGGATGCCGAACGGATGACCCGGGTTCGGCGTTTCCAGGATGACCGTGTCGATCATCGGCACGTCCAGCGCGGTCGGCATGCGGTAGTCGAGCAGGCTGGCGTTGGCCAGGCGGCCATCCTTGTTGTACCAGTAGCCCTCGTGCAGCGCCCAGCCCAGGCCCTGCACCACGCCGCCCTGCATCTGGCCTTCCACATAGTCCGGATGCACCGCCTTGCCGACGTCCTGGAAGGCCGTGAAGCGCAGGATCTGCACCTTGCCGGTCTCCGGATCGACCTCGACGTCGCAGATGTTGGCGGCGATCTGGAAACCGACGCCGTGCGGGTTGGCGGTGAAGTCGGCCGAGATCGGCCCGCCGGTCTCCTCCATGCGCGCCGCCACTTCCTTGAAGTGCATGCGCCGGTGCGGGTCGTTGCGGTCGACGAAGTCGGCCACGCCGGCGGTCTCGACCGTGCAGTCCACGTTGGCGACGTCGGTTTCCCACATCATCGCCACGCGCTGCTTCATCTGCTCGATCACCTTCTCGGCCGCCTTGATGATGGCGTAGCCGGTGGCGAACGTGGTGCGGCTACCCACCGACTGGAAGGTGTAGCCGATCGAGTCGGTATCGGACACGCTCGAGCTGATGTCGCTGAGCGGCACACCGAGCGCCTCGGCCGCCTGCATGGCCAGCGTCATGCGCGTGCCGGACAGGTCCGCGGAGCCGGTGGCGAGGTTCACCGTGCCGTCGACGTTGACGTGCAGCTCGCAGCTCGAGGTCAGCCCGGCGCCGAACCAGAAGGCATACGATACGCCGCGGCCGCGGTTCGGGCCGCCCAGCGGCGCCGTGTAGTGCGGGTGCTTCTTGACCGCTTCGAGCATTTCGATGGAGCCGATCGGCGGCACCGGCATGCCGATGATCAGCCGGTCACCGGCCTTGGTGGCGTTCTTGAGGCGGAAATCGATCGGGTCCATGCCGCATTTTTCGGCCAGCTCGTCGATCACCGTTTCCACCACGAAATTGGCCTGCGTGGCGCCCGGCGCGCGGTAGGGCTTGATCTTCGGCTTGTTGACCATCACGTCGTAGCCGTCGATGACCACGTTCGGGATGTTGTAGCGGGTGAGCGCGCACAGCGAACCCGGCGCGATCGGACCGCCCGGGTAGGCACCGGCCTCGTACAGGAAGTACAGATCGGCCGCCACCAGCGTGCCGTCCCTCTTGGCGCCGATCTTCACCCGGCAATAGGTGCCGGAACTCGGTCCGGTGGCCTTGAGCACCTCGGCGCGCGTCATGGCCATCTTGACCGGCCGACCGGTCTTCTTGGCCAGCAGCGCCGCGAGCGGGTCCAGATACACCACGTCCTTGCCGCCGAAGCCGCCGCCGATTTCCATCGGGATGACGCGGATCTGCGACAGCTGCATGTTCAGGATCGAGGCCAGGAAGTCGCGGATCGCGAACGCGCCCTGGGTCGAAGTCCATACCGTCAGGTGCTGGTCGCTGTCCCAGCGGCAGGTGGTGACGTGGGTCTCGATGTAGCCCTGGTGCACGGTGGCGGTGGTGTATTCGCGCTCCACCACGATGTCGGCGTCCTTGAAGCCCTGCTCCACGTCGCCGGCGGCCAGCTGAAGGCGCCCGGCATTGGGCAGTGCCTTCTGGGTCGGGAACAGGAAGGCGCCCGGCACGTAGTCGTCGTGCAGCACGATGGCGCCGTCCTTGACGTC
>NZ_JAQVGQ010000118.1 GCF_028696615.1 Immundisolibacter sp.
ATGGACGGCGACCTGCAGCACGACCCGGCGCTGCTGCCGGCCATGCTGGAACGACTGCGCGGCGGCGGGCTCGACATCGTCATCGGCAGCCGCCACCTGGCCGGCGGCGGCGTGGGTGACTTCCCGGCCGCACGCCAGGGCATCAGCCGGCTGGCGACGCGCCTGAGTCGCGCCGTGCTGAAGGCCGATCTCACCGACCCCATGAGCGGCTTTTTCATGCTCACCCGCCCGGCGCTGATGGGCTGCCTGCGCCACGGCGTGTCGGCGATCGGCTACAAGATTCTGGTGGACCTGTTCGCCTCGGCGCCGGCGCCGCTGCGCTTCGTCGAGCTGCCGTACACGTTTCGCCGGCGCGAGGTCGGCCAGAGCAAGCTCGACAGCAAGGTGGTATGGGACTACCTGATGCTGCTGGCCGACAAGCTGGTCGGCCGCTACGTGCCGGTGCGGTTTCTGGCCTTCTCGGCGGTCGGCGGGCTCGGCGTCGGCGTGCACCTGATGGTGCTGGGGCTGGCGTATCGCCGCCTGGGCGTGGATTTCGTGACCGCGCAGGTGCTGGCCACGCTGGCGGCCATGACCTTCAACTACGCCGTCAACAACGCGCTCACCTACCGCGACCGGCGCCGGCGCGGCTGGCGGCTGCTGACCGGCTGGGTGTCGTTTGCGCTCGCCTGCAGCGTGGGCGCCGTCGCCAATGTGGGCATCGCGGCGTATCTGTTCCACCGCGAGACGTTCTGGCTGCTGTCGGCACTGTCCGGCATCCTGGTCGGCGCGGTGTGGAACTACGCCGTCACCAGCGTCTACACGTGGCGTAAATGAACCGCCGCGGCAGAAGGCGCCGCGGCGGATTCTTCCCCTCTCCCACGCGTGGGAGAGGGGAGCAAGTCCAGCCGGCGGGGGGCTGAAAACATGCCGGCCGGTTCGAGCACTCCGCTCAGAAGCGCCGGCCGATGCCGATGCCGTACACCCACGGATCGATGTCGACATCCACCTTCAGGCGCCCGAGGGCGTTGGTCTTGATGGTGGCCTCGGTATCCATGTCGATGTACTTGACATCGGCGTTGACGAACCAATCCTTGTTGATGGCGTAGTCCACGCCGACGTTGGCAGCCGCGCCCCAGGAGTCCTTGAGGTGCACGTTGGCCTTGCCGCCCATCGCCCCCCTGAAGTCGGACGTCGCGTCCTCGTCGAAGAACGTGGTGTAGTTCAGGCCCACGCCGACGTAGGGACGGATGGTGCCGTTGGTGTTGAAGTGGTACTGCAGCGTCAGCGTCGGCGGCAGAGTGCGCGCGTCGAACAGCTTGCCCAGACCCGCCAGGCTACCGGTGCCCTCCACGTTGTGCTCGCTCGAGGCCAGGATCAGCTCCAAGCCCCAGCTCGGCGTCAGCATGTAGGTGAAGTCGAGTTCCGGCGTAACGTCGGAATCGAGTCCGGCGCCGCTGCCAGGAATGGCGCCGGCGACGCTACTTTTCACGGTGCCGCTGTCCTCGCGCGGGTCGACCACGATCACGCGGCCGCGAACCAGCAGGTCACCGGCTTCATAGGCGGCGGCGGACTGGGCCGCGCCGGCGCAGGCAAAAACGAGACCGAGTGCGGCAATCCGGCCGGCATTCTGGGTCGATGTCATGGTGGGTAACCTCCCGTTAGGGCGGCACTGCGCGTGCCGCGTCGCGGCGCCGACTGCATGGGCAACCAGCGCCCGGCCAGTATCGCGAAGCGGCCGTAACAGCACGTTGACGCCTGTCGAACGGCGCGTTTCGCCGACTTGATGCCGGTCAATACCCGTCGGCGTGTTTGCCGATGGCTGTGCCAGTGCCGCTTACAGGCGCCTACTTCAAGCCCAGGCGCCGCGCCAGACGCTGCAGGTTGCCGCGATCCTGACCCAGCTCGCGGGCGGCAGCGGCCCAGTTGCCGGCATGGCGGGCGAGCGCCTGTTCGATCAGCCGGCGCTGCACCTCGTCGACCGCTTGGCGCAGGCTGGTTCCTGCGGATGGCAGGGCAGCCGCATCGTGGTCGGCCGCCGCGCCGCCGGCGGGGGCGAGATCGAGATGCTCCGCATGCAGCGTGAGGATGCGTGGGCGTGGCGTCTGACCGGCGAGCGCCCGCAGTGCCGCCCGGGCCAGCAGGTGTTCGAGCTCGCGCACGTTGCCCGGCCAGGGCTGGTGCAGCAGCGCCTGCTGGGCGTCGGCGGCCAGGCGCAGGCCGCGCAGGCCAAGCCGCACGCGGTTTTCCTCCAGAAAGCCGCCGGCCAGCAGCAGCACGTCGCGCCCGCGTTCGCGCAGCGGCGGCACGGTCAGCGGATAGGCACCGAGCCGGTGGTACAGATCGGCCCGGAAACGCCCGGCGCGCACCTCGGCGGCGAGATCGCGGTTGGTGGCGGCCAGCACGCGCACGTCGACGCGGTGCTCGCGGTCCGAGCCCAGGCGCTGCAACTGGCCGCTCTGCAGCACGCGCAGCAGCTTGGCCTGCACGCCGAGCGGCAGTTCACCCACCTCGTCCAGCAGCAGCGTGCCGCCGTCGGCCAGTTCGAACTTGCCGCAGCGCTCACCCACCGCGCCGGTGAAGGCGCCACGCACGTGCCCGAACAGCTCGCTCTCGACCAGGTTGTCCGGCAGCGCCGCGCAGTTGAGCGTGATCAGCGGCTGGCGGGCGCGGCGCGAGCGGGCATGGATGGCCTGCGCCACCAGTTCCTTGCCGACGCCGGTCTCGCCGGTGATCAGCACCGTCAGATCGGTGCCGGCCACGGTGTCGATCTCGCGCTGCAAACGGCGCATCGGCGCGCTGTGGCCGGCGAGTTCCCGATGGCGCAGCGGCGCCGGTTCTTCGGCCAGCGCGCGCGCCAGCTGCTGCTCGCGCTGCGCCTGCCGGGTGAGCCCGCCGATGCGCTCGCCCACCGCCACCAGCGCCGCCACCAGCCGGCCGAGCGTGTCCAGAAACGCGACATCGACGGCGTCGAAGGCGCGCGGGTCGAGCGCATCCAGCGTCAGCAGGCCCCACGGCTGATCCGCCACGTACAGCGGGCAGCCCATGCAGTCGTGCACTTCGAGCTGGCCGGGGCGGCCCTGCACCAGCCCGTCGTAGGGGTCCGGCAGCTCGCAATCGGCCGCAAGGCGCGTCGGCCCGCGCCGCTGCAGCAGCGTCAGCAGGCGCGGATGGTCGGCCAGGCGAAAGCGCCGGCCGAGCGTGTCGTGCGTGAGACCCGCCACTGCCAGCGGGCGCAGCGTGTCGCCTTCGAGACGCAGCAGGGCGGTGGCATCGCACGGTAACAGCGCGCGCACAGCTTCCAGCAGCGGCGCAAAGCGCTGCTCGTCCGGCAGGTCGCCGGGCAGGGCTTCGAGTGCGGGCAGCACCGCGCCCAAGACCTCTTTAGTTGTCATTTTGACTTCAATAGATGTTTTAAAGACACGTATCAAGTCGAGTCATTTTTACATCCAATGGGATTTTTCCGCATAACCATGCGGGTTATTCGATTGGCATGGAACATGACTTGGCTTTGGCAAGCCGCACAGGCGAGTTTCCTACCACCAGGAGCCTATCCATGCTTTCCGCCCAACACCGCGACATCGTCAAGGCCACCGTCCCGCTGCTCGAAGCCGGCGGCGAGGCGCTGACGCGCCACTTCTACGGGACGATGCTCGCCGAGTACCCCGAAGTGCGCCCGCTGTTCAATCAGGCGCACCAGGCCAGCGGCGCCCAGCCGCGGGCGCTCGCCAACGGCATCCTGCAGTACGCGCGGCACATCGATCGCCTCGACGCGCTCGGCCCGCTGGTCGGGCAGATCGTGCAAAAGCACGTGTCGCTGCAGGTGCTGCCCGAGCAATACCCCATCGTCGGCAGCTGCCTGCTGCGGGCGATCCGCGAAGTGCTGGGACCGGACATCGCGACCGACGCCGTGATCGAGGCCTGGGGCGCCGCCTATCAGCAGCTCGCGGACCTGTTGATCGGCGCCGAGGAAGACGTCTACGCCGCCGCGGCGGCGCGGCTGGGTGGCTGGCGCGGCGCGCGGCGCTTTCAGATCGCGCGCAAGGTGCCGGAGAGCGCCGAGATCACCTCGTTCTATCTCAAGCCCGCCGACGGCGGCCCGGTGATGGCGTTCGAGCCCGGCCAATACATAGGCATCCGGCTCACCATCGACGGCCAGGAAGTGCGGCGCAACTACTCGCTGTCCGCCCCGCCGAACGGCAGCACCTACCGCATCAGCGTCAAGCGCGAGCCGGGCGGGCGGGTGTCGAACCACCTGCACGACGCGCTCGGCGTCGGGGCCACGGTCGACCTGTTCCCGCCGGCCGGCGAGTTCGTGCTCGCGCCCGGCGAGCGGCCGCTGGCGCTGATCAGCGGCGGTGTCGGCATCACCCCCACCCTGCCCATGCTGCAGGCCGCGCACGAGCAGCGCCGGCCGGTCACCTTCGTGCACTTCGCGCGCAATGCCGCCGTGCATGCGTTTCGCGACTGGGTGGATGATCTGGTCGCGCGCAGCGCCCAGGCCCGGCGCTTTTACTGCCACGAGGAGCCCGGCGCGCCGGTCGACGCCCACGGCCGCATCAGCGCCGAGCTGCTGGCGCGCGCGCTGCCGCAGGCCCGCGACATGGACGCCTACTTCGTCGGCCCCGCGCCGTTCATGGGCGCGGTCAAGCGCCTGCTCGGCGAACTCGGCGTGCCGGCCGAGCGCATGCACTGGGAGTTCTTCGGCCCGGCGGCGGCGCTGGAGGGGTGACCGCGAGCCGTCCGCCGAACGGGTTTACCCTCGGCGGACGGCCACCACCTGCGAGAGGATCGCCATGGCACACGACAACCCCATCCACGTGCTCACGCACGAACACCAGTACATCCTGAAGGTCGTGCACGGCCTGAGCGCCATCGATCAGGACCTGGAGGCCGGTCGCCGGCCGGACATCGCCCGCCTGCGCGGCGTGGTCGCCTTCATGCGCGAGTTCGCCGACCGCTGCCACCACGCCAAGGAAGAGGCGATCCTGTTCCCGGCCATGGAGGGCAAGGGCGTGCCGCACGACGGCTGCCCGCTCGAAGGTCTGCTGCGCGAGCACGCCCGCGGCCGCGAGCGGGTCGGCGCGCTGGCCGCGGCCATCGACGCCTTGGAGCGGGGCGACGCCGCGGCCCCGGCCGCGCTGCATGAGGCCATCGCCGGCATCCAGCAGCTGTACCCGAACCACATCTGGAAGGAAGACCAGATGGTGTTCCCGATGGCCGAGCGCCTGTTCTCGGCCGCGGAACTCGCCGACCTGCACGCGCGCTTCGAGCAGGCCGAGGTGGAACTCGGCCCGGAGCACGAGCGCTATGCGGCGTTTGCCGACGAGATGGCGGCCCTGCTGGGGGCGGACGCCGGCACCGCCACGCACGCCGCCGGCGGGCACCTTCATCCGCCGACGCACTGACGCATTACGCGCCGCGGTCGTGCCCGTCGACATCCGCATCAAGCGCATCTACGAGCCGCCACAGGCCGACGACGGCGCGCGCGTGCTGGTCGATCGCCTGTGGCCGCGCGGCCTGCGCAAGGAGGCGGCAGCGCTCACGGTCTGGCACAAGGACGCGGCGCCAAGTTCCACGCTGCGGCGCTGGTTCGGCCACGATCCGGCGCGCTGGCAGGCGTTTCGCGCCCACTACCGCGCGGAACTCGACGCCAACGCCGAGGCGCTCGCGCCGCTGCGCGAGCTGGCGCGGGCAGGTCCGCTGACCCTGCTCTACGGCGCCCGCGACAACGTCCACAACCACGCCGTCGTGCTGGCCGAATACCTGCGCGAACACCTGGAGGCAGACGACGAATCATGAACACGCCGCTGCATCGCCCCGTGTGCGACCTGCTCGGCTGCCGCTATCCGCTGGTGCTGGCAGGCATGGGCGGCGTGGCGCGCGCGGAATTGGTCACCGCGGTCAGCCGCGCCGGCGGTTTCGGTTTTCTGGGCATGGTGCGCGAGCCGGTGGCGCGCATCCGCGCCGAGGTCGCGGCCGTGCGCGCCGCCGGTGTGGAGCGCTTCGGCGTCAACCTGATCCCGGCCGGCACCGACCCCGCGCTGCTGGGCGCACAGATCGAGACGCTGATCGCGCTGGCCGTGCCCGTGGTGGGGCTGTTCTGGGACGTGCCGGCGCCGCTCGTCGGGCGATTGCGCGCCGCGGGGCTGCGCGTGGTCTGCCAGGTGGGCTCCGTGGACGAGGCACGCGCGGCAGAAGCCGCCGGCGCCGATGCGCTGATCGCCCAGGGCGTCGAGGCCGGCGGGCACGTGCGCGGCGCGCAGCCCCTGCACGCGCTGCTCGGGGAACTCACGCCGGCGGTGAGCGTGCCGGTGCTGGCAGCGGGCGGCCTCGCCGACGGCGCGGACGTGGCCACCGTGCTGGCGCTGGGCGCCCAGGGCGCGGTGTTCGGCACGGCGCTGATCGCAACACCAGAGAGCTTCGCCCACGACTTCCACAAGCAGCGCCTGGTCACCGCCACCGCGGCCGACACGCTGCTCACCGAGGACTTCCACATCAACTGGCCGCCGGGAGCCAAGGTGCGGGTGCTGGCGAACAGCGTCACCCGCGGCGAGCGCGGCGATCCCTTCACCGGCACGCGCACCGTGATCGGCGAGGAGGAAGGCCGGCCCATTTACCTGTTCAGCACCGACTCGCCGCTGCGTTCCATGACCGGCGATTTCGAGGCCATGGCGCTGTACGCCGGCACCGGCGTCGGCCGTATCGACGCCGTCGTGGCTGCCGGCGAGCGTCTGACGCAGATCGTCGCCGACGCCGAGGCGCTGCTGGCGGTCGACGCAATGCCGGCGGCCGAAGCGGCGCGCCTGAGCTCGCCCGCCTGCTTCGCCGCCGACGCCGACGCGCAGTACATGGGCGAGATTGGGCGGGAGGAGCTGCTCGCCGCGCTCGACGAGCTGCTGGAGGCCGAGCGCGCCGGCGCGCGCGTGGCGCTGCACACGGCCAACGACGCACCGGCCGAGCTCACGCCGCTGGTGCGCGCCATCCAGCACGACGAGGCGCGCTGGTGCGCGCTGCTCACGCAATCGATCCAGCGTCTCGGCGGCACGCCCTCGCGCCGCACCGGCGATTTCTACGCAAAGGCGATGGCCATCCGGGACCTGCCGGCGCGGCTCGCGTTCCTGAACCGCGGCCAGCGCTGGGTGGTGCGCAAACTTCAGGCGCTGCTGCCGCGCGTGGGCGACGCGCGGCTCCAGGCCGGGCTCGGCGCCATGCTCACGGCGCACGAGGCCAACATCGCCCGCGTGGCGGCGGCGCTCGATGGCTGAGCGGGGCTTGCCGCTGTTTCGGCTCGGCTTTCGGCCGTTCTTTCTGGGCGCGGCGGCGTTCGCCGTGCTGGCGATGGCGCTGTGGGCGGCCAGTTACCTGGGCTGGGTCGCCTTTGCGCCGCGCGGCGGCCCGCTCGCCTGGCATATGCACGAGATGCCGTTCGGCTTCGCCTGCGCGGTGATCGCCGGCTTCCTGCTCACGGCGGTGCAGAACTGGACCGACTCGCGCGGCCTGCGCGGCGCGCCGCTCGCGGCGCTGTTCGGGCTGTGGCTCGCGGCGCGCATCGCCTGGCTGTGGCCGGGCCTGCCGTGGTGGCTTTTGGCCGCACTCGAACTTGCCTTCCTGCCGGCCGTGGCGGCGCGCCTTGGCTGGCAGCTCGGGCGCGTCCAGCAGCGGCGCAACTACCCGCTGGTCGGCCTGCTCGCGCTGCTCACGGCGGCCGACGCGGTCGCGCTCTGCGCCGTGCACGGCAACGATTTCATCCTGCTGCGGCAGGCGGTGTGGGCGGCGCTGTGGCTGATCGGGGCGGTGATTGCGCTGATCGGCGGGCGGGTGATCCCGCTGTTCACCGTGAACGGCCTGCGCCTGCCGGCGGCGGCACCGGTGTCGTCCTTCGAGCCGCATCTCGCGATGGGCGGATTCGTGCTGCTCGCCGCGCTGGCCGCGGCGGGCGTGGGCCTGGCGCCGGACCTGCGCCTCGCGCCGCTGCTGCTGGCGCTCGCAGCGCTGCACGGCTGGCGGGTGGTGCGCTGGTATCGCCCCGGCATCTGGCGCGTGCCGCTGCTGTGGTCACTGCTCGTCGCCTACGCCTGGCTGGTGGTGGCGCTCGCCGCGCTCGCCGCCTGGCACGCCGGGGTGCCGATCGCCGCCAGCGCGGCGCTGCACGCCTTCACGATCGGCACC
>NZ_JAQVGQ010000119.1 GCF_028696615.1 Immundisolibacter sp.
CCGACCATTCGTTCCCTGGAATGAGTCAGCGCGCCGCAGCAAGGGTGATTCCCGCACTGCGCTTTGTGAATCGATGGGCCACGTCCTCGATTCAGGCCGGGGCATCCTGTCCCGGACGGCAAACGCCGAATAAATCAGCGTTTGCCTAACAGTCGTCAACAAATTCGTTTAGCTTCTGCGAGCGTGCTCGGCACTGTCAAGGCGGGCACGGGCACGCGCCGCGGCGGCGCGGACCTGCGATGGCGCGGTGCCGCCCAGGTGATCCCGCGCCGCCACCGAGCCCTCGAGCGTCAGTACGGCGAACACGTCGGCCTCGATCAGCGGGCAGAAGGCGCGCAGTTCATCGAGCGAGAACTCGGCAAGGTCCCGTCCGCTCGCCACGCCCTCGCGCACCGCGCGCCCGACCACCTCGTGCGCGTCGCGAAACGGCAAGCCGCGCCGCACCAGGTAGTCGGCCAGATCGGTGGCGGTGGCAAAGCCAGCGCGCGCCGCCTCACGCATGCGCGCGGCGTTCACGGTCATGCCGGGCAGCATGCCGGCCAGCGCGGTCAGGCTGTCGCGCACCGTGTCCACGGTGTCGAACAGCGGTTCCTTGTCTTCCTGGTTGTCCTTGTTGTAAGCGAGCGGCTGCGCCTTCATCAGCGTCAGCAGTGCCATCAGGTGTCCGTTGACGCGCCCGGTCTTGCCGCGCAGCAGCTCCGGCACGTCGGGGTTTTTCTTCTGCGGCATGATCGAGGAGCCGGTGCACCAGGCGTCGGCCAAGCTGACGAAGCCAAATTGCGCCGACGACCACAACACCAGTTCTTCGGACATTCGCGACAAATGCGTCATCAGCAGTGCCGCGGCCGACACGAACTCGATGGCGAAGTCGCGGTCGCTGACGGCGTCGAGCGAGTTCTCGGCCGGCCGCTCGAAGCCGAGCAGCTCGGCGGTGAAGGCGCGGTCGATGGGGAAGCTGGTGCCGGCCAGCGCGGCGGCGCCGAGCGGCATCACGTTGACGCGCCGGCGGCAGTCGACGAAGCGCTCGCGGTCGCGCGCCAGCATCTCGAACCAGGCCAGCAGGTGGTGGCCGAAGGTGATTGGCTGGGCGGTCTGCAGGTGGGTGAAGCCCGGCATCAGCGTGTCCGCCTCGCGCTCGGCGAGGTCCACCAGGACGTTCAGGGCCTGGTACAGCTGGCCGTCGATGGCGTCCAGCTCGTCGCGCAGCCACAGCCGCACGTCGGTGGCTACTTGGTCGTTGCGCGAGCGGGCGGTGTGCAGCTTTTTGCCGATCTCGCCGATGCGCGCCACCAGCGCCGTTTCGATGTTCATGTGCACGTCTTCGAGGGCGATTTGCCACTCGAAGCGCCCGGCTTCGATGTCGGCGTCTATCCCCTGCAGGCCGGCGACGATGGTGTCGACCTCGTCGGCGGTCAGCACGCCGACCCGTCCCAGCATGCGGGCATGGGCGATGGAGCCGATGATGTCGTGGTGAGCCAGGCGCCGATCGAAGCCGATCGAGGCAGTGAAACGCTCGACAAAAGCATCGGTGGGTTCGGCGAAACGGCCGCCCCAGGGTTTGCGGGCTGCGTCGGACATGGGCGGCAGGGCAAGCGTGGCGAAGCTCGAAAGTATAGCGAACCCGCCGCCCGACGGCGGGTTCCTGCCTGATCTGCGTCAGCCGCGCCCGCTTCTGGCGGTGCTGGCCGGCGCGCCGCTCGGCCGATGCAGCCGCAGCCGGCCAAGTCGGCGCGGTGGCGAGCCCAGCGGCGGCGTCCGCGGGGCAGGTGCGGTCGGCTGCCGCCCGGCACCCCGGCGTGCAGCCGGTGCTCGGACGCCGGGAGCCGGGCCGACCGGTCAGCGACCGACGTTTCGGTTCTCGGACGCGGCAGACGTAGAATGCGGCACGGCTCACCCCGGCATGGAATCAGCGATGGACGTCAGTTCCGGTCTTGGTTTCGGTAGCGCCAGTTTCGTCGAGGCGCTGTATGAGGAGTTTCTCGCCGACCCGACGCGCGTGCCGGAGGCCTGGCGGCGCGAGTTCGAGTCGTGGGGTGCGCCGCCGGCCGGTCCCGCGGCACCCAGTCATGGCGCCGTGCAGCAACGGCTGCGCGAGCTGGCCGCCCACCGCAGGACGGCCGCGGTCGCGCCGCCGGCCACCACGTCGCAGCGGCTGCACAAGCAGAACGCCGTCCAGCAGCTGATCAACGAATACCGCCAGCGCGGTCATCTGGCGGCGCGCACGGACCCGCTGGAGCTGCAGCCGGTGCCGCCGGTGCCGAGCCTGAGTCTGGACTATCACGGCCTCACGCAGGCGGACCTGGATGCGACTTTCTCACCCGGCAATTTCCCGCTGCCGGCCGGTGCCACGCTGCGTGATCTGGTGTCGGCGCTCGAGGCCACCTACTGCGGCGCCGTCGGTTTCGAATATGCCTACCTGTCCGACTCACAGCAGGTGGAGTGGCTGCGCCAGCGCATCGAGGCCGGTCGTGGCCGTGCCACGCTGACGGTCGACGAACAGCGCCAGATCATGCGCGCGCTGACCGCGGCGGAGGGGCTCGAGCGCTACCTGCACCGCCGCTACGTGGGTCAGAAGCGTTTCTCGCTCGAGGGCGGTGACGGCCTGATCGCGGTGCTCGAGGAGCTGGTGCGCCGCGCCGGCAGCGCCGACGTGAAAGAGCTGGTCATCGGCATGGCGCATCGCGGGCGCCTGAACGTGCTGGTCAACATCCTCGGCAAGCAGCCGCGCGAGTTGTTCGCCGAGTTCGAGGGCAAGGCCGAGGTCGTCGGTTCCGGGGACGTCAAATACCACCAGGGCTTCTCGGCCGATCCGGTCACCCCCGGCGGGCCGATCCACCTGACGCTGGCGTTCAACCCCTCGCACCTGGAGATCATCGATCCGGTAGTGGAGGGCTCGGTACGGGCGCGCCAGGAGCGCCGCGGCGATCTCGCCCGCCGGCAGGTGTTGCCGTTGTTGATCCATGGCGACGCCGCCTTCGCCGGTCAGGGCGTGGTGATGGAAACGCTGAACCTGGCCAAGACGCGCGGTTATGCCACCGGCGGCACGCTGCACATCGTGGTCAACAACCAGATCGGCTTCACCACCAGCAACCCGTCCGACGCCCGCTCGACCTACTACTGCACCGAGATCGCGCACCTGACGCAGGCGCCGATCTTCCACGTCAACGGCGACGACCCGGAAGCGCTGCTGTTCGTCACGCGCCTGGCGCTCGATTTCCGCCTCACCTTCGGCAGCGACGTGGTGATCGACCTGGTCTGCTACCGCCGCCAGGGGCACAACGAAGCCGACGAGCCGGCCATCACCCAGCCGCGCATGTACGCCAAGATCAGCCGCCACCCGACGGTGCGCGAGCTGTATGCGAGGCGTCTGGAAAGCGCCGGTGTGCTGGCGCCGGGCGAGGCGGCGCGACTGGCCGAGGACTATCAGCGGGCGCTCGAGCGCGGCGAGTGCGTGGCGCCATGGCCGATGAGCGACCAGCGCCCGCTGCTGGCCATCGACTGGGCACCGCACATCGACGCGGTGTGGACCGAGCCCGCCGTCACCGGCGTGCCGATCGACACCCTGCGTCGGCTCGGCGAGAAGCTGTGCACGGTGCCGGCCGGCTTCAAGCTGCACCCGCGTGTGGCCAAGATTCTGGACGACCGCCGGCAGATGACGGCCGGCGAGCAGCCGCTGGACTGGGGCTGCGCCGAAACACTGGCTTACGCGACGCTGCTGCTGGAGGGTCAGCGCGTGCGCCTGTCCGGTCAGGACAGCGGCCGCGGCACCTTCGCCCACCGTCACGCGGTGCTGCACAACCAGGACCTCGATGCGCCGGAAGACCTGCAGCGCTACGTGCCGCTGCAGCACCTGCAGCCGGGGCAGCCGAGTTTCCTGGTGATCGACTCACCGTTGTCCGAGGAGGCCGTGCTCGGCTTCGAGTACGGCTACGCCAGCGCCGACCCGCACACGCTGGTCATCTGGGAGGCGCAATTCGGCGATTTTGCCAACGGCGCGCAGGTGGTGATCGACCAGTTCATCAGCTCGTCGGAAGCCAAGTGGCAGCGCCTGTGCGGCATGGCGCTGTTCCTGCCGCACGGTTACGAAGGTCAGGGGCCGGAGCACTCCTCGGCGCGCCTGGAGCGTTACCTGCAACTGTGCGCCGAGCAGAACATGCAGGTGTGCGTGCCGTCCACGCCGGCACAGATGTTCCACATGCTGCGCCGGCAGATGCTGCGCCGCTACCGCCGCCCGCTGGTGGTGATGACGCCCAAGAGCCTGCTGCGGCACCGCCTGTCGGTGTCGACGCTGCAGGAACTGGCGCAGGGCGAGTTCGCGCTGCTGATCGGCGACCCGCGGCGGCCGGACCCGGCGCGGGTGCGCCGCGTGCTGCTGTGCAGCGGCAAGGTGTATTACGACCTCTATGCGGCGCGCGAGGAGCGTGGCATCGACGACATCGCCATCGTGCGCATAGAGCAGCTGTATCCGTTCCCAAAGGCGCAGCTCAGCGACGAACTGGCCCGCTACGGTACCGCCGCCGAGGTGATATGGGTGCAGGAGGAGCCACTGAACCAGGGCGCCTGGTACCAGATTCGGCACAAGCTGGTCGATTGCCTGGCGCCGGGACAGGCGCTGCGCTACATCGGTCGGCCGCGTTCGGCGGCGCCGGCCTGCGGCAGTTACGCCCTGCACCTGAAGCAGCAGCAGGCACTGGTGGACGACGCACTGGCGCCGGCCAAGGCCCCGGCCGTGCGCCAGCAGAAATCGGCCTGAATTTTTCAAAAAACACTTCGGATTCGTCATGCAGATCGAAATCAAAGCGCCGGTCCTGCCCGAGTCGGTGGCGGAGGCCACCCTGCTGCAGTGGAAGAAAAAGCCCGGCGACGCGGTGCGGCGCGACGAGAGCCTGATCGACGTCGAGACCGACAAGGTGGTGCTGGAAGTGGTGGCGCCGGCCGACGGCGTGCTGACCGCCATCCACCAGCCCGATGGCGCCACCGTGCATGCGGGTGATCTGCTGGCCACGCTGGACACCGAAGCTGCGGCCACCGGTGCCGCCGCGGCCGAGACGGCGAGTGCCGAACCGGCGGCGCAGGCGCCGCAAATCCGCCCCGTCGCGGCGGCGCCGGCGGCGAGCCCGGCGGCGCGCAAGCTGGCCGCCGAGCAGGGTGTGGACACGGCAACCCTGACCGGCAGCGGCCGCGACGGGCGCATCATCAAAGAGGACGTGCTGGCGGCGGCCAAAGCCGCGCCGGCAGCGGTGCCCGTCGGTGCGGCGCCCGCCGCCGAGGCCGGCGCGCGGCTCGAGCAGCGCGTGCCGATGACGCGCATCCGCCAGCGCATCGCCGAGCGCCTGGTCCAGGCGAAGCACACCGCGGCCATCCTGACCACCTTCAACGAAGTCAACATGCAGCCGGTGATGGACCTGCGCGGGCGGCACCGCGAGGCGTTCGAGAAGACGCACGGCGTCAAGCTCGGTTTCATGTCGTTCTTCGTGCGCGCGGCGGTGGAGGCGCTCAAGAAGTTCCCGGTCGTCAACGCCTCCATCGACGGCACCGACGTCGTTTACCACGGCTATTTCGACATCGGCATCGCCGTCAGCAGCCCGCGCGGTCTGGTGGTGCCCATTCTGCGCGACGCGGACGTGCTGTCGTTCGCCGACATCGAAAAGGCGATTGCCGATTTCGGCCAACGCGCCCGCGACAACAAGCTGACCATCGAGGAGCTGTCAGGCGGCACGTTCTCCATCACCAATGGCGGCATTTTTGGTTCCATGCTGTCGACGCCGATCCTGAATCCGCCGCAAAGCGCCATCCTGGGCATGCACAACATCGTCGAGCGGCCGGTGGCCGAGCACGGTCAGGTGGTGATCCGACCGGTGATGTACCTGGCGCTGTCCTACGACCACCGACTCATCGACGGCCGCGAGGCGGTGCAGTTCCTGGTCGCCATCAAACAGGCGCTGGAGGACCCGTCCCGCCTGCTGCTCGGCCTGTGAGGGGCGCAGCCATGGATCGCTACGACGTACTGGTGATCGGCGCCGGCCCCGGCGGCTACGTGGCGGCCATCCGTGCCGCCCAGCTCGGGTTCAAGACCGCCTGCGTGGAGCGCTGGATCGGCAAGGACGGCCAGCCAGCGCTGGGCGGCACCTGTCTTAACGTCGGCTGCATTCCATCCAAGGCGCTGCTCGAATCGTCCGAGCAGTACCACCGTGCCCGGCACGGCCTGGCGGCGCACGGCATCACGGTCGGCGAGGTCGCCATCGACCCGGCCGCCATGGTGGCGCGCAAGGACAAGATCGTGCGCCAGTTCACCCACGGCATCGGTGGGCTGTTCCAGAAAAACCGCGTCACCTGGCTCAAGGGCAGCGGGCGACTGGCCGGCGAGGGCAAGGTCGAGGTGATCGCCGCCGACGGCGCGGTGCAGGCGGTGGCGGCCGGGCACATCATCATCGCCACAGGTTCCCGGCCGATGCCGCTGCCGGTGGCGCCGCTGGATGGCGTGCGCATCGTCGATTCGGCCGGCGCGCTCGATTTCACCGCCGTGCCGGCGCGGTTGGGCATCATCGGCGCGGGCGTGATCGGGCTCGAGCTCGGCAGCGTGTGGGCGCGCCTGGGCAGCGCGGTGACGCTGCTCGAAGCCATGCCGGAATTCCTGCCGGCCACCGATCGGGCCATCACGGCGCTGGCGCACAAAGAATTCAAGGCCCAGGGGCTCGACATTCGTCTCGGTGCCAAGGTGACCGCTGCCACCGCCGGTGCCGACGCCGTGACGGTGGCTTTCGAAGATGCCGGCGGCGCGCAGCAGGCCACGTTCGACCGCCTCATCGTCGCCGTCGGGCGGCAGCCGGTGACCGACGGCCTGGGCCTGGAGACGGTGGGCATCCGCACCGACGAGCGTGGCTTCATTCCGGTGGACGAACGTTTCCGGACCAGCGCCAGCGGCGTCTACGCCATCGGCGATGTGGTGCGCGGGCCGATGCTGGCGCACCGGGCGTCGGAGGACGGCATCGCGGTCGCGGAGGGTATCGCCGGTCAGCACTGCCACGTCGATTACGGGACCATCCCGTGGATCATTTACACTTGGCCGGAAATCGCCTGGGTTGGTCGCACCGAGCAGGCCTTGAAGGCCGAAGGGGTGCCCTACGTCTCGGGCGTTTTTCCGTTCCAGGCGAACGGTCGGGCGCGCGCCATGGAGGCCGCACAGGGGCAGGTCAAGCTGCTCGCCCATGCCGAAACCGACCGCGTGCTCGGCGTGCACATCATCGGCCCGCATGCCTCGGAACTGATCGCCGAGGCGGTGGTGGCGATGGAGTTTTGCGCCAGCGCGGAAGATCTCGCGCGCATCGTGCACGCGCACCCGACCCTGTCGGAAGCCCTGCACGAGGCGGCGCTCGCCGCGCAAGGGCGGGCGATACACATCTGATTGCCGCCAGGCGACCGGTGGCATCGGTCGTCGCGCGTGATCGGTTGCGTCTAGCGGGTGCGGCAGAACGACATAACGGTAGTGTGGAGCGGGCGGGGCCGGTCGCGGCCGGGCACCGTTCCCTCAGCTCTCAAGGGAAACATCACATCCATGAACCTGCACGAGTACCAGGCAAAACAGCTGTTTGCCGATTACGGCATCGCCGTTCCGCGCGGCGAGGTGGCCGACAGTCCCAAGGCGGCGCAGGCCGCCGCCGGGCGTATCCCGGGCAACCGCTGGGTGGTCAAGGCCCAGGTGCACGCCGGCGGGCGTGGCAAGGCGGGCGGCGTCAAGCTGGTCGACAGCCCGGAAGCGGTGGCGCAGGCCGCCGAGGCCATGCTCGGCAAGCGCCTGGTCACCTACCAGACCAACGCCGACGGTCAACCGGTCAACAGCGTGCTGGTCGAAGAAGTGAGCCAGATCGCGCGCGAGCTGTACCTGGGGGCGGTGGTCGATCGCGCCAGCCAGCGCGTGGTGTTCATGGCCTCCACCGAGGGCGGCGTGGAGATCGAGAAGGTGGCCGCCGAGACGCCCGAAAAAATCCTCACCACCGCCATCAATCCCATCGTCGGCCTGCAGCCCTATCAGTGCCGGCAGTTCGCGTTCAGCTTGGGGCTGACCGGTGACCAGATCAAGCAGTTCACC
>NZ_JAQVGQ010000120.1 GCF_028696615.1 Immundisolibacter sp.
GGCGAGCTCGTCCTCGAGCGCCTCGACGGTCTCCCGGAACTGCGGCCCGGCGGTCTCGAGCAAGCGCTCGAGGCGGCGCACGTCGTGCGAGGACAGGATGATCGGCGGTGCGATCGCGTTCATTCGGACTCTCCCAAAAGAAAAACGCGGCGGGGCGCCCGAGTGCGCCTCGCCGCGAAAATGATGAATGGTTGCCATGAAACTAGCCGCGGCGCGACCAAAAATCAACCGCCGGCCGGCGGCAGCAGCGATTGCCTGCCGGCACGGGCACGGCAGGCGTCGCAACACCGCCCCCTCGGAAAAGGCGACTCTTCCTCGACAGGCTATCGCGCACGCAGCGCCGCCGCGGCCGTGGCAAGCGCCGTGACCGCCGGCCAGTCGCCGGCCTGCACCAGCGCCTTGGGCGCCAGCCAGGAACCGCCCACGCAGGCCACGTTGGGCAGTGCGAGATACGCCGGCGCGCTGACCGCATCGATGCCGCCGGTGGGGCAGAACAGCTGATCCGGAAACGGCCCGTGCAGGGCCTTCAGCATGCCGGCGCCGCCGGCCTGGGCGGCCGGGAACAGCTTGCAGGCGGTGTAGCCGGCGGCGCGCACGGTCATCACATCCGATGGCGTCATGGTGCCGGGCAGCAGCGGCAGACCGCACTGCGCCGCGGCGGCCAGAAGCTCCGGGTACACGCCCGGACTGACGCCGAACACGGCACCGGCCTCCCGCGCAGCGACGAGATCGTCCGGCCGCGTGAGCGTGCCCATGCCGACCACGGCGTCCGGCACCGCGGCGCGGATGGCGCGCACGGCGTCGAAGGCCACCGGCGTGCGCAGCGTCACTTCCAGCACGCGAATGCCGCCCGCGAGCAGCGCCCGCGCCAACGGCACGGCGTGGTCGCTGGCGTCGATCACCAGCACCGGCATAACCGGCCCCAGGCGCAGGATGTCGACGATGGTCATGCCGCCCCCGCCGTCGCGCTCACCACCGGCGGGCAGGCGGCGATGAATCCCCCGCCCTGCTCGGCGCCCACGGCCAGCTGCCGCGCAAAACCGAACAGTTCGCGCCCGCAGCCGACGTGGCTGGCGGAGCGATCGATTACGGCCGGCCGGCGCGTCACCCAATCGGCCTGCGAAACCTGCGCGGCGAGCTCACCGCGTTCGGCGTCCACGCGTATGAGATCGCCATCGCGTACCCGCGCCAGCGGCCCGCCGCCCAGGCACTCGGGCGTCACGTGGATGGCCGCCGGAACCTTGCCCGACGCCCCCGACATGCGCCCGTCGGTGACCAGCGCCACCCGGAAACCGCGGTCCTGCAGCACGCCGAGCGCCGGCGTCAGCTTGTGCAGCTCCGGCATGCCGTTGGCGCGCGGGCCCTGAAAGCGCACCACGGCGACAAAATCGCGCTCGAGCTCACCGCGCTTGAAAGCCGCCAGCAGCGCCTCCTGGCTGTCGAACACCCGCGCCGGCGCCTCGACCACCCGCTGCTCGGGCTTGACCGCCGACACCTTGATCACCGCCCGGCCGAGGTTACCGGTCAGCACGCGCAGGCCGCCGTCGGCGCTGAACGGCTCGGCGAACGGACGCAGCACGGCGGCATCGCCGCTCACCGCCGCGGCCGGCTGCCAGGCCAGCGCGCCGTCGGCCGTCAAGGTCGGCGCCGTCGCATAGTCGGCAAGGCCACCCGGCGAGACGGTGAGCACATCGGGGTGCAGCAAGCCACCGGCCAAGAGTTCGCGGATCACGAAGCCGCTGCCGCCGGCGGCCGCAAAGTGATTCACGTCCGCGCCGCCGTTTGGGTAAACGCGCGCCAGCAGCGGCACGGCGGCCGACAGCTCGGCCAGATCGTCCCAGTCGATGACGATACCGGCCGCGGCGGCGATGGCCGGCAGGTGCAGGGCGTGGTTGGTGGAGCCGCCGGTGGCCAGCAAACCGACGGCGGCGTTGACGATGGCGCGCTCGTCCACCACCTCGCCGAGCGGTGCGGCGTGCTCGCCGCGCGCCAGTTGCACGGCAAGCCGCGCCGCCTGCGCCGTCAGCGCCTCGCGAAGCGGCGTGCAGGGGTTGACGAAAGCCGCCCCCGGCACGTGCAGGCCCATCAGCTCCATCAGCATCTGGTTGGTGTTGGCGGTGCCGTAGAAGGTGCAGGTGCCGGGCGCGTGGTAGGCGCGCGACTCGGCCTCCAGCAGCGCGTCGCGGCCCAGTTTGCCCTCGGCGTAGAGCTGGCGAATCCGGGCTTTCTCGGCGTTGGAGAGCCCCGACGGCATCGGCCCTGCCGGCACGAACACCGCCGGCAGATGGCCGAAAGCCAGCGCGCCCATCAGCAGACCCGGCACGATCTTGTCGCACACGCCCAGCAGCAGCACGCCATCGAACACGTCGTGCGACAGCGCCACGGCGGTCGCGAGCGCGATCGTGTCGCGCGAGAACAGCGACAGGTCCATGCCGGCCTCGCCCTGCGTCACGCCATCGCACATGGCCGGCACGCCGCCGGCGAACTGCGCCACCGCGCCCATCTGCGCCGCCACGTGCTTGATCAGCGTCGGGTAGGTGGCCAGCGGCTGATGGGCGGACAGCATGTCGTTGTAGGCCGACACGATGGCGAGATTCACCGCCTGTCCGCCGGCCAGCGCCGCCTTGTCGGCCGGGTCGCTGCCCGCGCAGGCATGCGCCAGGTTGGCGCAGGGCAGGCGCGTGCGCACCGGACCGGCGCGCTTCGCCGCCCGTAGGCGGGCCAGATAAGCCTGCCGGGTCGGCCGGCTGCGGCGACGGATGCGGTCGGTGACGGTCGTAATCACCGGGTCAATGGCCATCGGCAACCTCCTGCACTGCGCTGCTGGCGCATGAAGAAAATGCTGAACAATTCCAGCCGCAAAATGTTTCGGCCCGCTGCCGCGAGGATGGCACCCGCGCCGGGCCACGCGGATCGCCACCGCCTTGGCACGAAACCAGCAATCGCGATGCCAACCGCATCTTCAGCCGCGAACCATGGAGCCGCCCGATGAGCGCTTTGCACGAGTTCGACCTGATCTTCTTCGGTGCCACCGGCGATCTGGCGCTGCGCAAGCTACTGCCGGCGTTGTACTACGCCTTTCGCGACAACGGCCAGCCCGCCGGCTGGCGCATTTTGGGCCTGGCGCGCCGCCCGCTCAGCCGCGACGAGTACCTCGCCATGCTCGGCGACAGCTGCCGGCGGTTCATTCCGGCCACCGATCTGGACGACGCCACCTGGGGCCAGTTCTGCGCCCGCATCGACTATCTGCCGGTGGATGGCACCGATCCGGCCGGTTTTGCCGCGCTCACCGGCTGGTTCGAGCACTGTGCCGGCCGCGTGCGGGTGTTTTATCTGTCCACCGCCGCGCGGCTGTTCGGGCCCATCTGCGAGGGACTGGCGCGTCACGGCCTGGTCACGCCGCTGACGCGGGTGGTGCTGGAGAAGCCGCTCGGCCACGACTACGCGAGCTCGGAGGCCATCAACGCCGCCGTCGGCGCCATCTTTGCCGAGAACCAGATCTTTCGTATCGACCATTACCTCGGCAAGGAGCCGGTGCAGAACCTGCTGGCGCTGCGCTTTGGCAATTCCATCTTCGAGCCGCTGTGGAACCGCGGCTCGGTGCGCGACGTGCAGATCACCATCGCCGAGCAGGTGGGCGTCGAGGGCCGCGGCGAGTACTACGACCCCTCCGGCGCGCTGCGCGACATGGTGCAGAGCCACATGCTGCAGCTGCTGTGCATCCTGGCCATGGAGCCGCCGACCAGCATCGACGCCGACGCCGTGCGCGACGAAAAACTCAAGGTGCTGCGCGCGCTGCGACCGATCAACGCTGCCAACGTCAAGGAAAAAACCGTGCGCGGCCAGTACCGGGCCGGCGCCGTGGCCGGCAAGCCGGTGCCGGGGTACCTGGAGGAACCCGGCATCCCGCCGGACAGCCGCACCGAAACCTACGTCGCCATCAAGGCCGAGATCGACAACTGGCGCTGGTCCGGCGTGCCGTTTTTCCTGCGCACCGGCAAGCGTCTGCCCGAACGCATGGCCGAGATCGTGGTCAACTTCCGCCCGGTGCCGCACGCCATCCTGCCGCCGTCACCGGCCGCCGGCGAACCCAATCGCCTGGTGATCCGCCTGCAACCGGACGAGGGCGTGAAGCTGTTCCTGCTGGTCAAAGTGCCCGGCGAGGGCATGAAGGTAAAACCGGTCGCGCTCGATCTCGACTTTGCCGAAACCTTCAAACACCGCCAGTGGGAAGCCTATGAGCGCCTGCTGACCGAGGTCATTCAGGGCAATCTCACGCTGTTCATGCGCCGCGACGAGCTGGCCGCCGCCTGGCGCTGGATCGACCCCATCCTCGACGGCTGGCGCGCGCTCGACGAACCGCCCAAGCCCTACACCGCCGGCACCTGGGGCCCGGCCGCGGCCAGCGCGCTCATCCTGCGCGATGGCCTGGCCTTGCGGGAGGAAGCCTGATGGCGGTCGAGGAACGCAGCTTCCCCACCGCCGCCGAGGCGGCCGATGCACTGGCCGCAGCGGTGGCAGCGGACATCGACCGCGCGCTAGCGCAGCGCGAGCGCCCCGGTCTGGTGGTGTCCGGCGGGCGCAGCCCGATCGCCTTTTTCGAGCGCCTGCGCGAAGCCGCCATCGACTGGTCGCGCGTGGTCGTCACGCTGGCCGACGAGCGCTGGGTGCCGCCCACGCACCCGGACAGCAACGCCCGGCTGGTGGCCGCGCACCTGCTGCAGGGCGCCGCCGCGGCGGCGCGCTTCGTGCCGCTGTGGAATGGCGCGCCGACGCCGGCCGCGGCGATTGCCGAGCGCACCGCCGCGCTGGCTGAGCTGCCCAGGCCGTTCGACGCGCTGGTGCTCGGCATGGGCGAGGATGGCCACACCGCATCGCTGTTTCCCGGCGCCGCGGGCTTGGCGGCCGCCCTCGACCCGCACGGCAAGGCGCAGCTGGTCGCCATCGACCCGCAGGCCGCGCCACACCCGCGCCTCAGCCTCACGCTCGCGGCGCTGCTCGACAGCCGGCACATCCACCTGCCGCTCGGCGGCGCCGCCAAGCACGCCGTCTACCGCCGGGCCAAGGCCGACTGCGACCCGCTGCGCCTGCCGGTGGCGGCGGTGCTGTGCCAGTCGCGCACGCCGGTGACGGTCTACCTTGGCCCGTGACCGCGCGCCACATCGACCAAACGCCCCCGCCGACGACTTGCCGACGGCCACGGCGGGAAGTGCCAAAGGGACGCGACGCCAGCCTCAACGCCCGATCGAAAAAAAGAAACAGCTGCCGTCCGGGTCACAGTAGCGATACATCAGATGCACGCCGTCGTGGTAGTAGTGCCCGTGGCCGTGCAGGTGGGGATGCGCGCGGTAATAACGATGCCAGTCGTCCCAGGATCGCCAGTGCCCGCGATACACGTACCGCCGGCCGCCGTGCTCGTAGTGGTCGTAATGCCGATGCGGGTCATAAGGCCGTCCCCGATGCCCAGGGTGGCCATGGAAGTCCCGATCCGCCATGGCAGGCACCGCCAGCATCGACAGCGCCAGGAACGCAGCCGCACCGAAGCGTCGCTTCATGAGTCTCTCCGCAGCAATTGCACCGGCCGCTGACTGGCCGAAGCGGTCAGCGGCACTTTACCGCCGTGCGGCCGTACACCGCCCCCGCCCCGCTTGACCCCGATCAGTGACCGGACTGCGCGCCGAACACCGGCGGCTCCATCCACCCCCGGCCGCGGCTTACCTGCCGCCGCCAGTCACAACCCCATCAAGTGCCGGTAGCCGTGCCAGAAGCCGCGCACGCCGTTTTCGTCCACACCCATCACGTCCAGGCTGTCGATACTGGCGCCGCCGCATTCGATGACCGAGGCCTCGTCGAGACCGCCGGCGATGCCCTGCTGGCAAATGTCCACCGCCTCGCCGTCTTCCATGGAGATGAACCCGGCCGGGCCGACCATGTTGTGCTGCTTCAGGCGATGCGCGGTCAGCTCGGGACTGTCATCCGCAAAGCCGTAGAAGGTCCATACCAACTCGGTGGCGTCGATGCCCTTGGTCTGGATCTGCCGCACCGCCAGCGTGTTCGAGATCTGCTGCAGCACCACGTTCGGGAACATGGAGTGGATGGTCAGCGCCACCTCGCCGCCGAGCTCCGGCACCCAGCGCAGCAGTTCCGGCGCCTCGAGCTGCGCCTTGGCGTCGGCCTTGCGCGTGCTGGCCTGCTGGTAGTGCTCGAGGCTCTGATCCTCGGCCGGTTTGCACACCTGCAGCAACTGGTGCAGCTTGTTGTCGGACAGGTGTATCCAGCCACGCTGCCCCTGCCGGTAGATGCCGAAGGTCGGGTAGAACAGGTGCAGCAGGCCGCCGTGGTAGCTGTCACGCGAATTCTCGGCGTACAGCTTCCAGTTGCCATGAAAGTATTGGCGGGCGTGGCCCAGGATGCGGATCGGCCGGCCGAACAGCCGCTCGATGTTGGCGCAGTGCTCGGCGCCCAGGTAATCGCGCAGCGCCGGCGCCGCCGCATCGAAGCTGCCGAAGATCATCTCGGCGACCGTGTCCACGCGCAATGCCTGCAGACCATGGGCCGCCATGTCGAAATCGGCCGGATAGCCGCCCTTGCCGCCCAGGCCCCTGCGAAACGGCACACCGACCAGGTTGCCGGCCGCGTCATACGCCCATTGGTGATAGACGCAGGTGTGGGTGCCGTTCGGGCCCACGTTGCCGCGCAGCTCACGGCACACCAGCGCGCCGCGGTGCGCGCAGCGGTTCACCCAGGCATGGACGGCACCCTGCTCGCCGCGCGTCAGCACCACCGGCGTGTCGCCGACGAAGGTGGCCTTGAAGTCGCCCGGTTTGGGGATTTCCGCCGCCAGACCCAGAAAACTCCAGGTCGGCCCGCGGAAGATGCGTTCCTGTTCCTGGACATACAACGCCGGGTCGGCATAGATGCGATACGGCACACGGGTCTCGTCGGCAGCCGGCCAACGCAATGGGGTTTCGAAGACGGTGGGGGCATTCATGGGAGTCTCCTGAAGGTCCATCCAAACTCAAAAGCAGGCGCTGATCCAAGGAAACGCTGAAAAATTCCATCCCTGTAATTTCTCAGCTCGCGCCGCGCGGTACACGCCTGCGCCGCGCTCCCTGAATCAATGGCTTACGCCCATAAATTCAGGCCGGGGCGGCCTGCCCTGGACGGAACAGCTGAATGAATCATCACTTCCAACGCAAGAATGATGCAGCGTCTGCCGGACTCCGGCAGCAAAAAATTTCGCTGCCCGCGTTGTGTACGTTACATGGAATTGTCGTACGCTTCGCTGCGTTCGTGGTTTCGGGTATCAGTGCCGGCTATACGCCTTAGGAAGGCGGCGCGATTTTGCCCGAGATTGCGGACACGGCCTAGCGCGGGCCGCGCGGTGGATTTTTGTTTCCGGCAATGCGGAAAACACCGGCGACCGGCTGATTCGACGACCCCGGGCGTGGACTGCGGCATCGAGAACCGTCGCCCCCCGTTTTCCGGAAGTGACCGCCCATCATGACTTCGATTTACGTTGGCAACCTGCCCTTCTCCGCCACGGAAGACCAGGTGCGTGCGCTGTTCGAGCAGTACGGCACCGTGCAGTCGGTAAAACTCATCAACGATCGCGAAACCGGTCGCCCACGCGGGTTTGCGTTCGTGGAGATGGAGCCGTCGGCGGCCGCAGCGGCCATCCAGCACCTGAACGGCACCGACATGGGCGGACGCGCCCTGCGCATCAACGAAGCGCAGGAACGTGCCCCCCGCCCGCCGCGCCGTCCGCGCTAGGGAAGCGCTCACGTCTTGACGTCCAGCGCCGGCTGCGCCGACCTGAATCGATGACGTAAGCCATTGATTGATCGACAGCTTATCGGGAATTTTCCGCAATGTAGCAAACTGAAAATTCCAAGATATGGAATTGTTTCAGTGTTTCCTGCCGCAGCAGCCTGCCCCTCGGGTGGGAAGCGCTGGCTGAGAGCGCTCTCCAATCGCCGCCCCGCGCTGCATCGCCGCCGCGGGGGTTCGTGTTATACGCCCCGGAG
>NZ_JAQVGQ010000121.1 GCF_028696615.1 Immundisolibacter sp.
GCGCGCCGTGCAGCGCATCACGTCCGAGGCCGCCGGCCTGTTCGGCATCCGCGAGCGCGGCCTGCTCCGGGAAGGCTATTTCGCCGACATCGTGGTGTTCGACGCCGCCACCGTCGGCTCGGACCGGCGCCCGCATCTGGTGGCGGACCTGCCGGACGGCGGCAAGCGGATGATCGCCGAGGCGCGCGGCGTGGACTGCACGGTGGTCAACGGCAAGCTGGTGTTCGACCACGGCCGGCACACGGGCGCGCTGCCGGGGCGGGCAGTCAATTGAGGGGAGGGCAGTCATGGACATGCGAGTGAGCGACGCTAGTCACCCGGCGCTGACCGACCCCGGCCGGTACTTCATCGATCAACCCGCGCAGCGGCAGTTCAACGTGCACCGGGACCTGTTCCGCGACGCGGCGCTGTTCGATCTCGAAATGGCGCACGTGTTCGAGGCGAGCTGGGTCTACCTGTGCCACGAAAGCCAGTTGCCGAACGCCAACGATTACTACACCACGCACATCAGCCGCACGCCGGTGGTGGTGATGCGTGGGCAGGATGGCGCGCTGCGCGGCTTCATCAACGCCTGCCCGCACCGCGGCACGCGGCTTTACGTGGCCCGCGCCGGCAACGCGCAGGTGCAGATGTGCCCGTACCACGCCTGGTGCTTCGACTCCGCCGGTCAGTGCGTGAAGATCAAGGACCAGCCGCAGGCCGGCTACGCGCAGGCATTCGACCGGCAAAGCCATGACCTGAAGCCACTCGGCGCGCTCGCGAGTTACCAGGGCTTCGTGTTCGGCGCGCTGCCAGCGGACGTGCCGGCGCTGACCGATTACCTCGGCGACACGCGGTTTTTCATCGACACCTTCGCCGAGCAGTCCGCGCAGGGCATGGAAATCCTGCCGGGCGAGGTGAGCTACGTGTTCCGCGCCAACTGGAAGCTCCAGGTCGAGAACACCATGGACATCTACCACCTGACCACGGTGCACTCCACGTTCGCCAAGATCGTGCAGCAACGCGGCGCGCGCGAGGCCGCCGCGGCCGGCGCGGACTCGGTGAAGGCCGTCAACCTCGGCGCCCTGTCCGGGCAGGAGCAGGGCACCTACACCTTCCCGCACGGGCACACGGTGTTCTGGGGCACCGACCCGATGCGCGAGAACCGCGCGCTGTGGGGCATGCGGGACGATCTTTTCGCCCGCGGCGTGGACCCGCGCAGGGTGGAATGGATGTTCCGCCCGCGGGTAGTGAATTTCTTTCCAAACATCCAGTTCGTGGACAGCGCCTGCATGCAGCTGCGCGTGATCCGCCCGCTGGCGCCGGACCGCACCGAGATGACCATGTTCTGCCTCGCCCCGCGCGGCGAGCCGGCGGCCGGGCGGCGGCGCCGCCTGCGCCAGTACGAGGATTTTTTCAACGCCAGCGGCATCGCCACGCCGGACGACGTGGCCTGCTACGAGGACATCCACGCCGGCGGGCTCGGCGATCCGCACAGCGAGTGGATTCAGGGCTTCGCGCGCGGCATGGAAAAGGTCATCGCCGGCCCGGACGCGCACGCGCGGGAGATCGGCATCGACCCGCTCGAATCGTGCAGCGGCGTCGAAATCCAGGACGAGACGGTGTTCCGCGGCTTTTACCGCGAGTGGCTGGCGCGCATGCAGGCGGCCGGCAGTGCGCCTGCGCGGGCGGCACGGGAGCAGCGCGCATGAGCTACCTCGAACGGCTGGACGAGGCGCAGCGCCTGCTGTTCGACGAGGCCGCGGCGCTCGACCAGCGCCGCTGGGACGACTGGCTGGCGCTCTACACCGAGGACTGCGAGTTCTGGGTGCCGGCCTGGAAGAGCGAGCATGCGCCGACCGCCGACCCCGCTGGCGAGGTGTCGCTGGTGTACTACGACAGCCGGGTGGGGCTGCAGGAACGCGTGTGGCGTATCCAGTCCGCCGCCGCTCCGGCGCACCGCCTGCTGCCGCGCACGTGCCACGCGGTGCACAACGTGCGTCTGCTGGACGCGACCGACGATCGGCTTGTCGTGCACGCCACCTGGCGTGTGGACAGCTACAAGGAAAAAACCGCCACCAGCCTGTTCGGTTACTACGACTATCAGCTCGCCGGCCGGCCGGGAGCCTGGCGCATCGCGCGCAAGAAGATCACGCTGGTCAGCGACTGCGTGCCGTCGTATTTCGACGTGTATCAGGTGTGAGCAGGCGCCGGGCGGGCCGGCACGCGGCGTGCGGCTGTCCTCACGGCGCCGGCGCCACCTTGTTCAACGACGCACAGTAGCCGTCGATGATGGCCGGCACGCGGGCGGGTTCGCGGTCGTAAATGAGTGCGTAGTGTTTCTTGCCGAGCAGCAGCCACAGCGGCGGGTCGTCTCCGCCGTGGCGCAGGATGTCGAGTCCGCAGCGCTGCTCGCGCGCCTTGAGCGTGGCCCGCGCGTAGTCCATGTAGCCGAAATTCAGTTCCGACCGCGGGCCGATGCGCAAGGCGCCGGTCGGACCCTGGAATACCGCCTTCTCGCTGAGTTGGTTGCCCTCGAATACGTAGCCCGGCGGCAGCGTGAGCACACCGTCGAACAGGCGTACGAACACGTTGCCCGGCACCGTCGTCGGCGCCGGGCAGGGCGCCGGCGCCTGGGCGACGGGGGCCGGTGCCGGGGTGCTGGCGCAGGCGGCCAGCAGGCACGCCAGGGCGGCAGCGAGCAGCGCGCGCATCGGTCACACGTCCAGCGCGAGACGCGCGGCAAGGCCGGTGTAGGCGGCCGGGGTCAGCGCGGCGAGACGGCGTTTTTCGTCCGCCGGCAGCGGCAAGCCGTCGATGAAGGCGGCCAGCGTGGCGGCATCGATGGCCTGGCCGCGTGTCAGCGTCTTGAGCTGCTCGTAGGGATTCTCGACGCCGTAGCGGCGCATGGCGGTCTGGATGGCCTCGGCCAGCACTTCATAGGCGGTGTCCAGGTCGCGCGCCAGCGCGGCGCGGTCGACCTGCAGCTTGCCCAGGCCCTTGTGCAGCGACTGCCAGGCCAGCAGCGTGTAACCGGCCGCCACGCCCACGTTGCGCAGCACCGTGGAGTCGGTCAGATCGCGCTGGAAGCGCGAGATCGGCAGCTTGCGCGCCAGGTGTTCGAGCAGCGCGTTGGCGATGCCAAGATTGCCCTCGGCGTTCTCGAAGTCGATCGGATTCACCTTGTGCGGCATGGTGGACGAGCCCACCTCGCCGGCCACCACCTGCTGGCGGAAGTAGCCCCACGACACGTAGCCCCACACGTCGCGGCACAGATCGATCAGCACCGTGTTGACGCGCGAGAGCGCATCGAACAGCTCGGCCATCCAGTCGTGCGGTTCGATCTGCGTGGTGTAGGGGTTGAAGCCGAGCCCGAGCCCGGCGACCAGGCGCTCGGCCAGCGCCGGCCAGTCGACCTGCGGGTAGGCGGCCAGGTGCGCGTTGTAGTTGCCGACCGCGCCGTTGAATTTGCCGAGAATCTCCACCCGTGCCAGGGAATCGCGCTGGCGGCGCAGGCGCGCCACCACGTTGGCGATTTCCTTGCCCAGCGTGGTCGGCGTGGCCGGCTGGCCGTGCGTGCGCGCCAGCATGGGCGCGTCGGCCGCTTCGTGCACCAGCGCCGTCAGCCGGCCGATGACGGTGTCCAGCTGCGGCAGCAGCACGGTTTGCCGCGCGTCGCGCAGCATCAGCGCGTAGGCCAGGTTGTTGATGTCCTCCGACGTGCAGGCGAAGTGCACGAAGCCTTTGGCGGCGGTGAGCTCGTCGTCGCCTTCGAACTGCTCGTGGATGAAGTACTCGAGCGCCTTCACGTCGTGGTTGGTGGCGTGCTCGAGCGCCTTGACGCGCGCCGCGCCGTCCTCGTCGAAGCCGGTTTCGATGGCATCCAGGCGCGCCAGCGCGGCGCCGCTGAACGGCGGCAGTTCGGCGATTTCGGGCGTCTGCGCCAGCAGGCGCAGCCAGGCCAGCTCCACTCGCAGGCGGTAGCGGATGAGGCCGAATTCGCTGCACAGCGGGCGCAGCGCGGCGGTTTTTTCCCGATAACGGCCGTCCAGCGGCGACAGGGCGGTCAGTTCGAAGGCGGACATAGGGCTCCAGGGCTGGCCGGGTGGCGCGCCAGCGCATAGGCGGGGGGCGGGGCGGCTTGGCTATAATTCTAGCCCGCCCGCGCCAGTCCCACGGCGCGTTTCCGTTGCCCGTCCGCGCGGCGGCAGCATCGCCTTCGCCTGTTCAGGAGTCCTCATGGGTCAGTCCAAGTTTGCCGCCTGCCGTCGCACGCTGGAGCTCGCCAGCGGTGAAAAGGCTACGTATTTCAGTCTGCCGGCGCTGTCGGAACTGGGCCTGGGTGACCCGAGCCGCCTGCCGTATTCGGTCAAGGTGCTGCTGGAGGCGGCGCTGCGTCACCAGGATCATGCGGCGCTGGAGCCGCACCACGTGGACGCCCTGCTGGCCTGGGGCAAGGGCGATCCGGACGCCGAGGTACCGTTCATCCCGGGGCGGGTGATCCTGCAGGACTTCACCGGCGTGCCGTGCGTGGTGGATTTGGCCGCGCTGCGCAGCGCCATGGCCGCCGCCGGCAAGGACCCCAAGAAAATCGAGCCGCTGGTGCCGGTGGACCTGGTGATCGACCATTCGGTGCAGGTGGACTACGCCGGCAGCCCCGATGCGCTGGCCAAGAACGTGAAGCTCGAGTTCGAGCGCAACCGTGAGCGCTACGAGTTCCTGCGCTGGGGCCAGGCGGCGTTCGAGAAGCTGAGCATCGTCCCGCCGGCGGTCGGCATCGTGCACCAGGTGAACCTGGAATATTTCGCGCGCGGTGTGTTGCGCAGCCATGGCGGCGTGCTGTACCCGGACTCGCTGGTCGGCACCGATTCGCACACCACCATGATCAACGGTCTGGGCATCGTCGGCTGGGGTGTGGGTGGCATCGAGGCCGAGGCCTGCATGCTGGGGCAGCCGATTTACATCAAGATGCCGCAGGTGGTCGGCGTGCGCCTGACCGGCAAGCTGCGTGAGGGTGTGACGGCAACCGATCTCACGCTGACGCTGGTGCAGATGCTGCGCAAGTTCGGCGTGGTGGAGAAATTCGTCGAATTTTTCGGCCCGGGGCTCGACGCGCTGCCGCTGGCCGACCGCGCCACCATCGCCAACATGGCGCCTGAGTACGGCGCCACCATCGGCTTCTTCCCGGTCGACGCCGAGGCCATCCGTTACCTCAAGAACACCGGCCGGCCGCCGGCGGTGCTGGATGAGGTGGAGCGCTACTACCGCGCGCAGGGCATGTTCCGCACCGCGGACAGCGCCGAGCCCGAGTTCACCGACGTGCTGGAACTGGACATGGGCACGGTCGAGCCGAGCCTGGCCGGCCCCAAGCGTCCGCACGATCGCGTCGGCCTTTCCAAGGTGAAGGAGAGCTTCCTGGCCGCGCTGGCCGCGCCGGTGGACAAGGACGGCTTCGGTGTGGCGTCCGACCAGCTCGGCGCGAGCGTGCCGGTGGCCGGCAGCGGCGAGGCACTGCGCCACGGCGCGGTGGTCATCGCGGCCATCACCTCGTGCACCAATACCTCGAACCCGTCGGTGATGGTCGGTGCCGGACTGGTGGCCAAAAAGGCCGTCGCCAAGGGGCTGCGCGTGCCGGCTTACGTCAAGACCAGCCTCGCCCCCGGTTCGCGGGTGGTCAACGCCTACCTCGAGCGCGCCGGCTTGCTCGAGCCGCTGAATGCGCTGCGTTTCAACATCGTCGGCTTCGGCTGCACCACCTGTATCGGCAACTCGGGTCCGCTGGCCGAGGCGGTGGTCGATGCCATCAATGCGGGCAACCTGGTCGCCGCGGCGGTGCTGTCCGGCAATCGCAACTTCGAGGGCCGCGTCAGTCCCCACACGCGTGCCAACTACCTCGCCTCGCCGCCGCTGGTGGTGGCCTACGCGCTGGCCGGGCGGGTCGACATCGACTTCGAGCGCGAGCCGATCGGCACCGGCAGCGATGGGCAGCCGGTCTATTTGCGCGACATCTGGCCGTCCAGCGCCGAGGTGGCCGACGCCATGACCGCCGCCAACGATCCGGCCCTGTACCGGCAGGAATACGGCAACGTGGCGCAGAGCAACCCGGACTGGAACGCCATCGCCACCGACACCGGCTCGGCCGTGTACAGCTGGCGCGAGGATTCCACCTACATCCAGCGGCCGCCGTATTTCGACGACTTCCCGCCGCGGCCGGCGCCGATCGTGCCGCTGCGGCAGGCGCGCGCGCTGCTGGTGCTGGGCGATTTCGTCACCACCGACCACATTTCGCCGGCCGGCAACATCCCCGTCGACTCGCCGGCCGGCCGCTACCTGCTCGAGCACGGCGTGCCGCCGTCGGAGTTCAACAGCTACGGTTCGCGGCGCGGCAACGATCGCGTCATGACGCGCGGCACGTTTGCCAACATCCGCCTCAAAAACAAGCTGGTGGCGCCCAAGGAGGGCGGCTGGACCCGCTACCTGCCGACCGGGGAGGTGATGCCGGTGTTCGATGCCGCCATGCGCTACAAGCAGGACGGCACGCCGCTGATCGTGCTGGCCGGCAAGCTGTACGGCGCCGGCTCGTCGCGCGACTGGGCGGCCAAGGGCACCTTCCTGCTCGGCGTGCGGGCGGTGCTGGCCGAGAGCTTCGAGCGCATCCACCGCTCGAACCTGATCGGCATGGGCGTGCTGCCGCTGCGTTTCAAGGACGGCGACAGCGCGGCTTCGCTGGGCCTGACCGGCGAGGAGACCTTCTCGCTGCCTGGCCTCGGCGACGACCTGAAACCCGGCCAGACGCTCACGCTGCGCGTCGAGGCGGCGGGCGGTGCGCGCGACATCGAGGTGGTGGCCGGCATCGACACGCCGATCGAGGTCGAGTACTACCGCCACGGCGGCATCCTCAACTACGTGCTGCGGCAATTCATGGCGGCGGCCTGAGCGGGCGCCATGGACAGTCCGAATCCCGGCTCCCACGTCACCCCGGCGCTGCTGATGGAGGCGCCGGGGGCGCTCCAGAAAGCGCTCGCCGTCAACCTGCACCCGGCGCAGTACGGCAGCATCGTCGAGATCGGCGCCGGCCAGGAGACGGCCCGGTATTTCTTCCGTGCCGGTGGCGCCGCCGGCACGGTGGCCAAGACCATGTCGGCCTACGACATGACCTTCTCGGACGCCATCTACGGCCGCGCGCCGGGCGGGCGTTACGTGAGCCGGGCGCGCCTGGGGCGCATGCTGGAGCACGAGTTCGGGCTGCTGATCGAGCGCCTGGAGGGGCGGCGACCGACCGAGACCACGTTCTTTGCCTACGCCGCCACGGTGGCAGCGCAAAGCTACAAGCGCCGCGCCGAGTGTCACGGCTGGATCGGCGTGCGCCTGCAGCTGACGCCGGGCGGCGCGCCGAACGACATCGTGCTGCACGTGCGCATGCTGGACGACGACGCGCGCGCCCAGCAGGAAGCCCTCGGCATACTCGGCGTGAACCTCATCTACGGCGCCTTCAATTACGCCGACTCGCCCGAGAAGCTGATCGAGAGCCTGGCCGACGACCTGTCCGGTGGCGCCAGCGCCGGCTCGGACCGCATCGAAATCGACATGATCGAGTTCACCGGCCCGGCGTTCGCCGGCTGCGAGAACCGTCTGCTGAATCTGCACCTGATCCGCAGCTGGCTGACGCGGGCGGTGATGTTCGACCCGGACGGCCACGTGGTGCAGCCCGGCGAGGCGTTGCACCGCAAGGACGTGCTGGCGGTGCGTTCGAACTTTCGGCCGGTGACGCGCCGCCACGAGGACATGTTCGTGGCGGGCCTGGCGGCCTTCGGCGGCGAGGCGGACAGGGTGCTGCCGGTGGCCGAGATGACCATGGCCACGGTCATGGAGGACGGCGACCGGGTCGACAATGCCGACTTCCTGGCCCGCGTGGACACGCTCGCCGCGCTCGGCTACCACGTGCTGGTGTCGGACTACCTGCGCTATTTCCGCCTGCGGGCGTTCCTGCGCCGCTACACGCAGGGTCGCATCGGCATCGTGGCGCG
>NZ_JAQVGQ010000122.1 GCF_028696615.1 Immundisolibacter sp.
CAGGTGTTGCCCGAGTCGAGCAGGGCCTCGAAGTGCTGGCTGTCGTGGGTGCTGGCCGTGTCGGTCTTCAGGCGCCGGATGAGCTTGTGCTTGCGATCGACACAGACCGAGAGTTTGTAGCCGTAGGATGCCTCGAAAAACCGCGCCACGCCAAGCCCGATCAGACCCTGGTGCAGCATCGGCATGTCCCGCGGCGGCACCAGCCAGCGTCGTTCGAGCGCCCGCGCACACAGGTACTGCAGGCCCTGCTGCGGGCGCGGCGTGCCGCGCGCGTTGATGCGATCGCGCAGGGCGCCGTGGTAGACCGCCTGCGCCAGGCGCTGCGGCAGGCCCGGCCGGCGCTGTGGCAGCGGGTAGATGTAGACCGGTTTGCCGGTCGCCACCGCTTCGGCCAGCATGGACTCGCTCTCGCCGGTCACCACCAGGATGTCCGCGCCGGCGAGATAACCCAGAAACGGATTGCTCGGCTCCGGCCGCGGAACGTAGGCGTCGATCCGTGTGTCCGGTCCCGCCGCCGCGACGATGGCCTCGGTGGCCGTGCGACCGGTGCGCGGACTGGTGACGATGGCGAGCGAGCCGCCGGCCGCTCGGCTTGCGGCCTCGACCTGCCCGACCAGCCGTGTGGCGGTGTCCGGATCGAGGCGGTATTGCGTGCACGAGCCGCCGACCAGCAGCACCACCCGCGGCTGCTGCTGGCCGTCGAACAGCCGCGGCCAGCGCTGCACCGCCTCGATGAGGCGCTCACGGTTGACCTTGCTGATCGGCAATACGGTATCGATGCGCCGCGGCTCGGGCGGCAGGCGGAAATGCCGGCAGCCGATGGCGATGTCCTGCGATTCGCCAAGTGGCCCCGCCTTGCGGCCGAGCAGGATAAGGCGCGTGTCGCCGTGATTGCGGCGCGCGATCCAGCGCGCCACGATGGCCGGCAGCCAGCCGGAGGCGATGATGAGGTCGGGCCATGGCGGCTCGATGCCTCCGGGCAGGCGCCCCCGCGCGAGCGGGCCGTCGGTGCCGAGCAGCGTGCCCAGATAACGGCGAATCTCGCCGACCTCGCGCGTCTGGAACGGCCAGCCGAGCGCCTCGGCGAGCCCCAGCGCCTGGCTGCGATGACCGGCTTTGCGGTACAGCAGCGCCCAGGTGCGCGGCTGGGCGGGCGGCGGTCCGCCCGACCAGAAATCCCGGCGCACCGCGCCCGGCAGGCGACGGCGCCGCACTTCGAGATGCCAGCGCGTCGTCGGGTGGCGGGCGCCGGCGGCCGCCAGCTGCGCATACCACCACTGCGGATCAGCCGGCGCCTGGCGGGGCGGGCGCGTGAGGTCCACGCTCACGGCAAGGCGCGCGGGCGCCGCCCGCAGCAGGTGATCCAGCACCCAGGGCACGTCCCAGTCGGGCAGCTGCGCCAGGCGCGCGGCCAGTGGCTGCCAGGACTCGCTCGGCGCGGCAGGATCGTCTGCCGGCGGGTCGGCGGGCAGCCAGTTTGCCGGGAAGTCCGGGCTCGGCCGGGTGGCGTCGAACACGGTGAAACCGGCCGCATCGGCCTGCCGCTCGAGATCGAACCAGACCTCGCCGGCCGGGTTTTGGCGGTAGACATAGTCCCGTGGCTGCGGCCGCCACGGCTGGGCGTGGATGGTCGTGTAGTGGATGAGGCGTGAGCGACGCGGCTGGTATTCCTGGTCGCGCGCGTTCCAGGCGCCGTCGAGCGGCCCCCAAAGTCCCGGCTCGGCCCGCAGGCGCGCCTCGAGCGCCCGATGCCCGCGAGTCTGCGCGTCCCGCAGCGTCCACACCGCGGCCATGCGCGCGCAGTCGATCAGCATGACCGAGGTGTCGCGGTCGTTGATCGACAACACGCCGTGCCCATCCAGCGGCGTGTCGAACAGCTTGGCCGGATCGTCGAGGTAGACCTGATCGACGTCGTTGTAGATGGCGCGGCCGGTGCAGCCGGCAAACTCGGGTATCGCGTAGCGGTAATTGGTAAAGCCGGTCAGCCACAGCAGCGGATTGAAGCCGATGAGGTCTTTCATCAGGTAGACCTCGTAGGCGCGCGCCGGATCGCGCGTGCGCAGGATCGACCACAGCAGCACCCGCTCGGCGCGGAACTGCGCCGCCTGCGTGCCGATGAAGATGCGCACCGGCGGCGTCGCCGCCTCGCTGGCAAGGGGCGGCAACACGATCCTGACCGGGCCGGGACGCGCCCCGCTGCGGGCCGGAGCGGTCAGATTGCGCCACAGGCCCTGCGCGATGCGCTGCGTTCTGATCGCCATGGGTCGCTCCTTGGTTCGAAAGCCCCACGACACTCTGCGCCGCCAAACTTACGCCCGCCTTACATGGTGAGCGCCGTCAAGTAAACCGCACGCCAGCCATGCACGGTCCCAGGCTCGCGGCAACGAGGGGTGAGCGGCGTGCGGCGTTGGCGGTGACCTGCGACAACGTGTCGCATGGTTCGGCCGGCTTGGTTTGGCTATTTTGCCGAGCCTCGCATCCAACCGTGTCATTTCGATTATGCAAACCACTGCCCGCCGATCGTCCCTCGTCCTGCTGGCCGTGACCGGCCTGTCGGGCCCCGTGCTGGCCGAGGAGACGCGCATCGTCATCTCCTCGCCGCTCGACCGGAGCGCACTCGCCCTCACTCCGGACGCGGCGCTGTCGCCGCAGCAGATCGCCCGCGATCGTTACCGCAGCGGCGACACCGCCTCGCTGCTGCGCAATTTGCCGGGCGTTGCGGTGTCGGGTGCCAGCGGTCTGGCCGGCCTGCCCATGGTGCGCGGGCTGGGTGACGATCGCCTGCGCATCAAGGTGGACGGCATGGACCTGGTATCGGCCTGCCCCAACCACATGAACTCACCGCTGTCGTACATCGACCCGACCGCGGTCGCCAAGGCCGAGGTCTACGCCGGCATCACGCCGGTGAGTCTGGGTGGCGACAGCATCGGCGGCACCATCGTGGTCGAATCGGCGCCCAGCCTGTTCGCGCAGCCGGGGCAGACCCTGCTCACCGGCAGCGCCGGCGCCTTCTACCGTAGCAACGGCGACGGCCGCGGCGTGAACCTGAACTCCACCCTCGCCGGCGCCAACGTCAGCCTCAACTACACCGGCAGTGGCACCGAGGCCAACGACTACGACGCCGGCGGCAGCTTCAAGCCGGGCGCACCGGTGGCCGGTGGCGGCTGGGTCGACGGCGACGAGGTGGGCTCCACCGCCTACCGCAGCGTGAATCACGCGCTCAAGCTCGGCCTGCGCGGCGACGGCCAGCAGCTCGATGTCACCTACCGCCATCAGCTGGTGCCGTTCGAGGGCTTTCCGAACCAGCGCATGGACCTCACCGACAACGAGACCGACCAGGTCAACGCCGGCTACCGCGGCCGCTTTTCCTGGGGCGAGCTCACCGCCCGCGTCTACCACGAGGAAACCGACCATCAGATGAACTTCGGCGACGACCGCCAGTTCTGGTACGGCGATGCGCCCGGCATGCCCATGCAGACCAGTGGCCGCAACGCTGGCGCCACGCTGGCCGCCGCCGTGCCGCTGACCGACATCGACACGCTGCGCGTGGGCACCGAGTATCAACGCTACCGCCTCGACGACCGCTGGCCGGCGTCCGGCAGCGGCATGATGATGGCGCCGGGCACCTTCGAGAACATCGACGACGGCCAGCGCGACCGCTACGCCGCCTACGGCGAGTGGGAGCGGCGCTGGGACGCCGCCTGGCAGACCCTGCTCGGCGCGCGCTATGAGAACGTGCGCATGGACAGCGGCGACGTGCACGGCTACAGCATGATGTACGCCGCCGACGCCGCCGCCTTCAACGCCCGCGACCACTCGCGCAGCGACGGCAACTGGGACTTCACCGCGCTGCTGCGCTACACGCCGAGCGCCGGGGCCACTTACTCGGCGGGACTGGCGCAAAAGACCCGCTCGCCGAACCTCTACGAGCGTTACACCTGGTCCGGCAATTCCATGGCCGCGATCATGAACAACCTGGTCGGCGACGGTAACGGCTACGTCGGCAATCCCGATCTGGACCCCGAGATCGCCCGCACGCTGAGCCTGGCCGCCGACTGGCACGACGCCGCGCAGAGCCTGTGGAGCGTGCGCCTGAGTCCGTACTACACGCGGGTCGAGGACTACATCGACGCCCGCTGCGCGCCCGGCAAGAGCTGCCTGCCGCGCCAGTTCAATGTGCTGCAGTACGACAACGTTTCGGCGCGCCTGTACGGCGTGGACCTGTCCGGCCACCTCGAGCTGGCCCGCGGCACGGCGGTGGGCGATTTGGCGCTCGACGGCGTGTTCGGCTACGTGAACGGCGAGAACCGCGCCTCCGGTGACGACCTCTACAACATCCAGCCTCTGCGCGCCACGCTGGCCCTGAACCAGTCGCTCGGCAACTGGAGCAATGCGCTCGAGACCGAGTGGTGGGGCCGCAAGGACGGGCTGTCGGACGTGCGCAACGAAATCGAGACCGCCTCCTACACGCTGGTGCACCTGCGCACCAGCTACACCTGGCAGCAGGTGCGCGTGGATGCCGGCGTCGAGAACCTGTTCGACCGCCGCTACGCGCTGCCGCTGGGCGGGGCCTATGTGGGGCAGGGCCGCACCATGTCCATCAACGGCGTACCGTGGGGCATTGCCGTGGCGGGCCCGGGGCGCTCGCTGTATGCGGGCGTGAGTTACAGCTTCTGAGCGGCCTGCTGGCTCGGCTTGCAGTCGGCTGCCGCGTGCTTTGTGAACCGCCCCGGGAATGGTGGAGGCTCCAACTCTTGAGAAGATGGAGCCATGAACAAGTCGAGCAAGTTCTCACCTGAGGTCCGCGAGCGCGCTGTGCGCAGGGTGCAGGAACACCGCGGGGAGTACCCGTCGCTGTGGGCGACGGCGCGAATCGATCGCGCGAAAGATCGGCTGCGTGCGGCAGACCCTGCTGGATTGGGTCAAGCAGGCCGAGGTCGATGCCGGCAGGCGCGGCGGCACGACGAGCGCCGAAGCGCAACGGAGCCAGGCGCTCGGGCGCGAGGTCATGGCGTTGCGCCGGGCCAACGGGATCTGCTGTATGCCAGACAGCGCGGACGCGCGGGCGCAGGCTGATCCAGCACTCGGATCGTGGATCGCAGTGCGTCAGCATCCGCTACAGCGAGCGGCTGGCCGAGGCGGGCATCGAGCCCTGTGTCTGCAGCAAGGGCGACGGCTACGACAATGCCCTGGCCGAGACCATCAACGGCCCGTACAAGGCCGAGCTCATTTGCCGCCGACCTGGAAGACCCGACAGGCCGTCGAACTGGCGACCCTTGACTGGGTTGTCCTGGTTCAACCACCACCGGCTGATGGCGCCTTTGGGCGATATCCCGCCCGCCAGGCCGAGGCAAACTACCACCGTCAGCTCTCCAGGCTTGCCGCCCTGGCGGCCTGTTAGCGGGTTCGTGCGGACGTATGCGGAAGGGCAGATGGAGGCTAGGGCCGGAATCGAACCGACGTACACGGCTTTGCAGGCCGCTGCATGACCACTCTGCCACCTAGCCGTGGTCCAGAAACGACTGGCCGCGCACGAGGCGCGGCCGGTCAAGAAACGATGGAGCGGGAAACGAGACTCGAACTCGCGACCTCAACCTTGGCAAGGTTGCGCTCTACCAACTGAGCTATTCCCGCCCGAAAGGGAAGCGAATTGTGGCCTCGCAAGACGGGGCTGTCAAGACTTGCGAAGGCTCGGCCAGGCGGCCTGCAGGTAGAGCGCCATCGACCACAGCGTCAGCGCCGCCGCCAGGTAGAACAGCACCACGCCGATCTCGTAAACCGGCAGGCCCAGCAGCGGGTAGTCCCACAGCATGAGCGTGATGGCGGTCATCTGCAGCGCGGTCTTGCTCTTGCCGATCGTGGACACGGCCACGCGGGCGCGCTGGCCGATCTCGGCCATCCATTCGCGCAGCGCCGAGACGGTGATCTCGCGCCCGACGATGATGATGGCCGGCACCGCCACGTAGCTGTGCGGGTGGCCTTGCACCAGCAGCACCAGCGCGGCCGCTACCACCAGCTTGTCGGCCACCGGGTCCAGAAAGCGGCCGAAGGCCGAGGTCTGGTTCCAGCGCCGCGCCAGGTACCCATCCAGCCAGTCGGTGGCGGAGCTGGCCAGAAACAGCAGCGCCGCTGCCGGGCGGCCCCAGGGGACCGGCAGCACGTAACAGATCACCACCAGCGGGATGGCGGCGATGCGGGCGATGGTGAGGATGTTCGGCAGGTTCAGCAGGCGCCCGCTCATCAGGCGAGTTCTCCGTGCAGGGCGTCGTAGACGGTTTGTGCGAGTGCGCGGCTGATGCCGGGCACCTGGGCCAGGTCATCCACGCCGGCGCGGCGCAGTTCCTGTAGCCCGCCGAAGCGCGTCAGCAGCAGCCGGCGCCGCTTGGGGCCGAGCTGCGGGATGTGTTCGAGCGGCGAGGTGTTGCGCGCTTTCTGGCGCCGGCCGCGGTGGCCGGCGATGGCAAAGCGGTGCGCCTCGTCGCGGATGTGCTGGATGAGGTGCAGCGCCGGCGAGTCGGGCGGCAGGAAGATGGGCTGCTCGCGGCCCATCAGCAGCAGCGTTTCGGCGCCCGGCCGGCGCGTTTCGCCCTTGCCGACGGCCAGCACGGCAAGGCCGCTGACCTGCAGTTCCTCCAGCACGGTTTTAACACGCGCGAGCTGGCCGGGCCCGCCGTCGATCAGCAGCACGTCAGGGAACACGCCCTCGCCTTTTTGCAGGCGCGTGTAGCGGCGCTCGACGGCCTGCGCCATGGCGGCGTAGTCGTCGCCGCCGGTCACGCCCTCGATGTTGAAGCGCCGGTAGTCGCCCTTGGCCGGGCCGTTTTCGTCGAACACCACGCACGAGGCCACCGGCGCCTCGCCGCGCGTGTGGCTGATGTCGAAGCATTCGAGCCGCTGCGGCAGGCTGTCCAGGCCCAGCGCGTCCTGCAGCGCCTCGTAGCGCTCGCGCAGGCTGGCGGAGCTGGCCAGGCGCCGCGCCAGCGTGAGGCTGGCGTTGGTGCGTGCCAGACGCAGCCACTTGGCGCGATCGCCGCGCACGGCGGCGGTCAGGCGCACCTTGTGGCCGCTGGTTTCGGCGAGCGCCGTTTCGATGAGCGCCTGGTCCGGCACCACGTGGCTCAAAACAATTTCGGCCGGCACCTCGCCGTCGAGGTAGTGCTGCGGCAGGAAGGCGGCGAGCACCGTGTCGGGCTCGGCATCGTCGGCCAGACGCGGGAAGTACGCGCGCGTGCCGACGCTGCGCCCGCCGCGGATGAACAGCAGCTCAACGCACGCCACGCCGTCCCGGCTGGCGCAGGCGATGACGTCGATGTCGGCCTCCACGCCCTCGATGCCCTGCTGCTCCTGGGCGCGGCGTAGCGCCGCGATCTGGTCGCGCAACCGCGCGGCGCGCTCGTAGTCGAGCGCGGCGGCGGCTTGCGACATCTGCGCGGCGAGTTCGTCGATCACCTGTGCGTTTTTGCCTTCCAGGAACAGCTCGGCGTGGTGCACGTCGCGCGCGTACTCGTCCGGCCCGATCAGGCCCACGCACGGCCCGGTGCAGCGCTTGATCTGGTACTGCAGGCACGGCCGGGTGCGGGCGCGGAATACGGCGTCCTCGCACTGGCGCAGCGGGAAGATGCGCTGCATCAGCGCCAGGCTGTCGCGCACCGCGCCGGCGCTTGGGTAAGGCCCGAAATAGCGCCCCGGCCCCTTGCGCGCACCGCGGTGAAAGGCCAGGCGCGGGAACGGCTCGCCTTTGGATAGATAAATGTACGGGTAGCTCTTGTCGTCCCGCAGCATGATGTTGTAGCGCGGGCGCAGGCTCTTGATGAGGTTGTTCTCGAGGATCAGCGCCTCGCCCTCGGAGGCGGTGACGGTGATCTCGATGTCGGCGATCTGCGCCACCATGCGCGCCACTTTGGGCGAATCGTGGCGCTTGCTGAAATAGCTCGACACGCGCCGGCGCAGGTTGCTCGCCTTGCCGACGTAGATGACCTGCCC
>NZ_JAQVGQ010000123.1 GCF_028696615.1 Immundisolibacter sp.
GGCGATGATCAACGGCTCGCGGGCGGCGATGGCGGCGGCAAAGCCGACGAACTCGGCTTCGGTCTGATCCAGCGTGTCCGCCCAGTCGCCATGCCGATGCGGCCAGGTCAGCATCACCGCCGCCTGTGGCGCCCATTCGGGGGGCAGAACACCTGGCGTCACGGCTTGGCTCGAGGGTGGCCGGCCTGGTAGGCGCCGGATTTTTCGAGCGCCTGCGCGACCTCGGGCGGCATGTAGTTCTCGTCGTGTTTGGCCAGCACCTTGGCGGCCTGGAATTCCCCGTCGGGGCCAAGGCGGCCTTCGGCCACCACACCCTGGCCTTCGCGGAACAGGTCCGGCAGCGGGCCCACGTAGTGCACGCGCATTTCCTTGGCCAGATCGGTGACCGTGAAGCGCAGTTCGAGCGGTCCCGGACCCTTTTGTACCGAGCCTGTCATCACGAGCCCCCCCAGGCGAAACGTGCCCTTGGTCGGCGCCTTGCCGGCGGCGACTTCGGTGGGGCTGAAGAAGAACACCAGGTTGTCGCGAAAGGCGTTCATCACCAGCAGCACCGCGGCTACCAGGGCGACGATGGCGAGCGAGATGAATAGCAGGCGTTTGTGACGGGTTTTCATGTGTCGGGATCGGATTGGCGCTGGCGCTGCAGCTTGCGGTGGCGCCGCCACGGCAGCCAGGCGTTCAGGCCCAGCACCAGCAGCGCGAGCGCGTAGCTCGGCCACACGAAGGCGCCGTAGCCGCCCATGGCGAAAAATTCGGTCATGGCGCGTCCAGTTCGACCAGCCAGCGGGCGTCGCGTTCGCGCTCGAGGATTTCGCAGCGCATCCGCTGCAGCAGCACGGCCACGAAGTACACCGTGAAGCCGGCGATCATCAGCAGCAGTGGCGTCAGCATGGCCGGGTGGATGGTCGGGCCATTCAGGCGGGTGAGCGAGGCCGGCTGGTGCAGCGTGTTCCACCACTCGACCGAGAAATGGATGATCGGAATGTTGACCACGCCCACCAGCGCCAGCAGCGCCGTGGCGCGGCCGGCGCGCTGCGGCTCGTCGATGGCGCCGCGCAGCGCGATGAGGCCCAGATACAGGAACAGCAGCACCAGTTCCGACGTCAGGCGCGCGTCCCAGGCCCACCAGGTGCCCCACATCGGTTTGCCCCACAGCGCGCCGGTCACCAGCGTGAGTGCCGTGAACGCAGCGCCGAGCGGCGCGCAGCACTTGGCCAGCATGTCGGCGAGCTTGATGCGCCAGACCAGAAACACGAACGCGCCGCCGGCCATCACCATGTAAGTGAGCATGGACAGCCAGGCCGCCGGCACGTGGATGAACATGATCCGGTAGCTGTCGCCCTGCTGGTAGTCGGCCGGCGCCACGGCCAGCCCCCAGACCGCACCGACCAGCAGCAGCGCGGCGGCGAGCGTGCCCAGCCACGGCAGCAGTCGCCCGGCGAAGGGGTAGAAGAACTTGGGCGCGGCAAGACGATCGAGTGTCGGGCCGAACATGGGCGGTCAGTCCAGGGAAATGCGCAGTGCGGCGGCGGTGGCAAACGGCGCGAACGCCATCGCCAGCACCAGCATGGCGGCCAGCAGCGACAGATTGGCGCCGGCACCGAAGCCGAGCGCCGCCGCCTGCACCGCGCCGCTGCCGAAGATCAGTACCGGCACGTACAGCGGCAGTACCAGCAGGCCCAGCAGCGCGCCGCCGCCGCGAAGACCCAGCGTCAGCGCGGCGTTGATGGCGCCGAGCAGGTGCAACAGCGGCGTCCCCAGCAGCAGGCCCGCCAGCAGCACCGAAAGGTCGGCCAAGTTTAACCCGAAGCCCAGCGCCAGCACGGGCGCGGCGAGCGCCAGCGGCAGGCCGCAGGTGAGCCACTGGGCGGCGATCTTGGCCGCCACCAGCGCCGTCAGCGGCGCTGGACTCAGCAGCAGCTGTTCGAGCGCGCCGCCGTGCTGGTCGGCGGCGAACAGGCGCGGCAGGCCGAGCAGCGTGGCCAGCACGGCGGCGATCCACACCACGCCCGGGCCGATCGTGCGCAGCAGCGCCGGTTCGGCGCCGACGCCGAGCGGGAACAGGCTGCCGACGATGACGAAGAACGTCAGCGGCAGCAGCGTGTCGCCCGGCCGGCGCCAGGCCAGCAGCAGCTCGCGGCGAAACACCTGCTCGATCATGCCTGTGCCCCGAGGTCGAGCTCGCGCATCACGCCGCCCAGACCCGGCAGGTCCTGGTGCGTGGTGAGCACGGCAAGGCCGCCGCCCGCGAGGTGCTCGGCGAGCAGGTGCGACACCAGCTCGACGCCCTGACGGTCGAGTCCGGTCAGCGGTTCGTCGAGCACCCACAGCGTGGTTGGGCGCAGCAGCAGGCGCCCCAGCCCAAGCCGCCGGCGCTGACCCTGCGACAGCAGCCGTGCCGGCTGGTTGGCCAGCGCCGACAGACCGACGCGTTCGAGCACCGTCATCACGGTTGCGGCCGTCACCGGCGCGCCGGCGAGCGCGAGGTTCTCGCGGGCGGTGAGGTCACCGAAGTGGCCTTCCTGGTGACCCAGAAAGCCCAGGCGCGCGCGGTAGTCGTCGCCCAGGTCGCGGATCGGCGTGCCATCCCAGCACACCACGCCGCGGACAGGTTCGGTGAGACCGCACAGGATGCGCAGTAGCGTGGTCTTGCCGGCGCCGTTCGGGCCCGCCACGCGCAGCGCCTCGCCGGCGTGCAGCAGCAGGTTCAGGCGCCGGAACAGCACCGTGTGGGACCGCACCGCGGCCAGGTCGCGCAGTTCGAGCATGCAGCGGAAATATAAAAACGCTGTAGGAGCGGCTTCAGCCGCGAAAACGACGACACGCGACAGCTGCTCACCGGTCGATCGCCGGCCCACCCCCGGGCGCTGGTGACCCTGGCGACGGCCGCATTACACTGCCGCCCGCGCCGCACCGGCGCCGCGCATTGTCGCACCGTCCGCGCCGCCGATGCGGCGGAACCTGGAACATCCCCCGATGACGCCGAGCCAACACCTGATCGAAGTGGGCCATTTCGCGGTCATGCTGGCGCTGCCGGTGGCCCTGTTGCAGGCGCTGTCGCCGCTGCTGGCGCGCGCGCTGCGCCGCCCGGAGCTGGCCGGCATCGCCGTGCGCGGCGCCGCGTTGCAGTTCCTGTTGGCGCTGATCGGCTGGCTGGCGCTCACGCACGCCTTCGTCAGCGACAACTTCTCGGTCTGGTACGTGGCGCAGAACTCCAACAGCGCGCTGCCGCTCGTGTACAAGATCAGCGCCGTGTGGGGCGGGCACGAGGGGTCGCTGTACCTGTGGTACCTGATCCTTGCCGGCTGGACGGCGGCGCTGGCCCTGTACGGGCGGCGCCGGTTCGCCGATCGCCTGCCGGTGGCGCTGGCGCTGCAGGCGGCGCTGTGCGTGGGTTTTCTGGGGCTGATCCTGTTCCTGTCGAACCCGTTCGCGCGCCTGCTGCCGGTGCCGGCCGACGGGCGCGACCTGAACCCGCTGCTGCAGGACCCCGGCATGGCCGCCCACCCGCCGATGCTGTACATGGGCTACGTGGGCTTTTCGATTCCGTTTGCGCTGGTGCTGACGGCGCTGCTGACGCGCTGGCCGGCCGAGGACTGGCTGCCGGTGGTGCGGCGCTGGGCGCTGGCGGCGTTCGGGTTTCTCACTGCCGGCATCGTGCTCGGTGGCGCCTGGGCGTACTACGAGCTCGGCTGGGGCGGCTACTGGGCCTGGGACCCGGTCGAGAACGCCTCGTTCATGCCCTGGCTGACCGGCGCGGCGCTGGTGCACTCGCTGATGGTGCAGGACAGCCGGCGCATGCTGGCGAGCTGGAACCTGTTCCTGGCCATCCTGACCTTCTCGCTGTCGCTGCTGGGCACGTTTCTGGTGCGCTCGGGCGTGCTGTCGTCGGTGCACGCGTTCGCGGTCGACCCCGGTCGCGGCGCCTACATCCTGGTGTTCCTCGCGCTGGTGGTGGGCGGCGCGTTCGGCGTGTTCCTGTGGCGCGGCGGGCAGCTGCAGGCCAGCCCCAAGCCGACCGCTTGGTTGTCGCGCGAGTCGCTGCTGCTGCTGAACAACGTGCTGTTCACGGTGGCCGGTGCCTGCGTGTTTTTGGGCACGCTGTACCCGCTGTTCCTGGACGTGACGGCGGAGCAGAAGATCACCGTCGCGGCGCCGTATTTCAACTCGGTGGTGGTGCCGCAGCTGTTGGTGCTGGTGCTGCTGATGGGTCTCACGCCGAGCCTGCCGTGGCGGCGCGCCGAGCCGCGCGCGCTGTGGGGGCGCATCAAATGGCAGGCGCTGTGGGGTCTGGCGGCGGGCGTGCTCACGCTGGCGCTGGCGCGGCCGCTGAGCGTGCTGGCGGCGCTCGCGGTCGGCTTTGCGGTGTTTGCCATCGCCACCGTGGTGGCGGACCTGCTGCGTGGCGGGCGCAGTCTCGCCCGCGCCGAGCGCCGCGCGCTGCCGGCCGCGCTGCTGGTCAACGCCTGGCGGGCGCGGCGTCACTACGGGGCGCTGCTGGCGCACGTCGGCGTGGCGGTGGCGACGATCGGCCTTGCCGCGGCGGGCCTGTTTCGTGAGCACATGATGGTGAGCCTGGCGCCCGGCGATGCCTTCCAGATCGGCGGTCATCGCGTCGAGCTGGTGTCCGTCGGGCCGACGAGTGGCCCCAACTACGATGCCGAGCGCGCCGAGTTTCGCCTCGATGGCCGCATCGTGCTGGCATCCGAACGACGCGTCTATCGGGCCAGCCACATGCCGAGCACCGAGTCCGGCATTCATTCCACGCTGCTGCGCGACGTGTACCTGGTGCTCGGCGAGCCGCGCGACGGCCGCCACGCCGTGAGCGCCTACGTGAACCCGCTGGTCGAGTGGATCTGGATCGGCGGCGCGCTGATCGCGCTCGGCGTGGCGCTGTGCCTTGGCGAGCGGCGCACCGCGCAGGCCGACGCCCGGATGGCATGACGCAGCCCCCACTCGACCCGCTGGCCGGCCACACGCCGGCCATGCAGCACTACCTGCGCCTGAAGGCCGACCACCCGCAGGCGCTGCTGCTGTACCGCATGGGCGATTTCTACGAGCTGTTCTTCGACGACGCGGTCGAGGCATCACGCCTGCTCGACATCACCCTTACCAGCCGCGGCGAGTCGGCCGGGCGGAAGATTCCGATGGCCGGCGTGCCGGCGCACGCGCTCGAAACCTACCTCGCGCGCCTGGTGCGGCGCGGGCGCACGGTGGCCATCTGCGAGCAGATTGGCGTGCCCGACGGGCGCGGGCCGATGCGGCGCGAAATCACCCGCGTAGTCACGCCCGGCACGCTCACCGACGAGGCGCTGCTCGACCAGCGGCGCGACAACCTGATCGCGGCCGTGCTGCGCGCGGGCACACGGGCGGGACTGGCGGTGCTGGAGCTCGCCAGCGGCCGCTTCACGGTGAGCGAGCTCGACGGCGAGGCGGCGCTTGCGGCGGAACTCGCGCGCCTGGCGCCGGCCGAGCTGCTGCTGCCGGACGACGGCAGCGTGGCGCCGGAAGGCGGCTGGAGCCTCACGCTGCGCCCGCCGTGGCAGTTCGAGGCGGCCAGCGCCGAGCGCCGCCTTCGCGAGCAGTTCGGCGTGCGCGATCTGGCCGGCTTCGGCTGCGCGGGTCTCCCGCTCGCCGTCGGCGCCGCCGGCGCGCTGCTGCAGTACGCGCAGGACACGCAGCTCGCCGCGCTGCCGCACCTGCGCGGCCTGCGCGTGCAGGCGCCCGATGCCGTGCTGGTGCTGGACCCGGCCACGCGGCGCAATCTCGAAATCGACCGCAGCCTCACGGGCGACGAGCGCGCCACGCTCATCGGCGTGCTCGATGCCTGCACCGGCGCCATGGGCAGCCGGCAACTGCGCCGCTGGCTGCTGGGACCGATCCGCGACCGCGCCGAGCTGCGCCGCCGCCATGCCGCCATCGCGGCGCTGTTGCAGGATCAAAACCACGCCCGCCTGCAGGACGCGCTGCGCGGCATCGGCGACGTCGAGCGCATCCTGGGGCGCGTGGCGCTGCGCTCGGCGCGGCCGCGTGATCTGGCCGCGCTGCGCGACAGTCTGGCGCGCCTGCCGGCGCTGCTGACGCTGCTCGAAAGTCTCGACGCGCCGCTGCTGCAGGAGCTGCGGGCCGCGCTGCCCGGCTTCGCGCCGCTGCACGCGCTGCTCGCCCGCGCGGTGGCCGAAAACCCGCCGGTGCTGCTGCGCGAGGGCGGCGTGATCGCGCAAGGCTTCGATGCCGAGCTCGACGAGCTGCGCGCCATCGGCCAGGACGCCGGCAGCTACCTGCTGGACCTCGAGCGACGCGAGCGCGAGCGCACCGGCATCGCCACACTCAAGGTGGCCTACAACCGCGTGCACGGCTACTACATCGAGATCGGCCGCGCCCAGGCCGGCGCGCTGCCGGCCGACTACACGCGCCGCCAGACATTGAAAAACGCCGAGCGCTATCTCACGCCGGAACTGAAGGCCTTCGAGGACAAGGCGCTCGGCGCGCGCGAGCGCGCGCTCGCCCGCGAGCGCGAGCTGTTCGAAGGACTGCTGGACGCCATCACCGGCGAGCTGGTGCCATTGCAATCAGCCGCCGCCGCCATCGCCCAGCTCGACGCACTGGCGTGTCTGGCCGAGCGGGCCGAGCGCTTCGATTACGTCGCCCCGCAGCTCGATGAGGCGCCCGGCATCCACATCGAGAGCGGCCGCCATCCGGTGGTCGAGCGGCTGGTCGAGGGCCAGTTCGTGGACAACGACCTCGCGCTCGACGACACCCGGCGCATCCTGCTGATCACCGGCCCCAACATGGGCGGCAAGTCCACCTACATGCGTCAGGTGGCGCTGATCGTGTTGCTGGCGCATGCCGGCAGCTACGTGCCGGCGCGCTCGGCGCGCATCGGGCCGGTGGACCGCATCTTCACGCGCATCGGCGCCGCGGACGACGTGGCCGGCGGGCGCTCGACCTTCATGGTGGAGATGACCGAGACCGCCAACATCCTGCACAACGCCACCGCGCAGAGCCTGGTGCTGCTCGACGAGGTCGGGCGCGGCACCAGCACCTACGATGGCCTTGCGCTGGCCTGGGCGTGCCTCACACACCTCGCGCAACGCGTACGCGCGTTAACTCTATTTGCGACGCATTACTTCGAGCTCACCGCGCTGGCGCAGGAGCTCGACGGCGTCGACAACGTGCACCTCGACGCCGCCGAGCACGCCGGCGGCATCGTGTTCCTGCACCGCGTGCAGCCGGGGCCGGCGAGCCGCAGCTATGGCCTTCAGGTGGCGGCGCTGGCCGGCGTGCCGGCGGCGGTGCTGGCGCTGGCGAGCGAGCGCCTGGCGGCGCTCGGCGAAATGCCGGCGCCTGCGGCGCCAGCGCCGTCGCAGCGTCAGCTCGGGCTGTTCGAGCCGCAGCCGGGGCAGGCGTTGCTCGACCGGCTGGCGCAGATCGACCCCGACCAGATCGCCCCGCGCGCGGCGCTCGATTTGTTGTACGAACTGCGCGCGCTGGCGACCGGCGAGCGCCAGCCCTGAGGTGGCGCGCCGCCGCCGGCCGCTATAATTGCGCGCTTTTGTCGCCCCGGAGAACGGTCATGGCGTTCGTCGTCACCGAAGCCTGCATCAAGTGCAAGTACACCGACTGCGTGGAAGTGTGTCCGGTGGACTGCTTTCGCGAAGGCCCGAACATGCTGGTCATCGATCCCGACGAGTGCATCGACTGCACGCTGTGCGTGGCCGAGTGCCCGGTCGAGGCCATCGTCGACGAAGAAGAAGTGCCGGCCGACCAGCAGGAGTTCATCGAACTGAACGCCCGCCTGTCGCAGCAGTGGCCGCCCATCACCCAGCGCAAGGACCCCCCACCGGACGCCGACCGCTGGGCCGGCGTGCCCGACAAGCGCAAGCTGCTGGAAGAGTAGGGCGTGCGTGTCGCCATTGCCGGCGCCGGTGGCATCGGCTGTCTGGTCGGTGCGCGTCTGGCGGCGGCCGG
>NZ_JAQVGQ010000124.1 GCF_028696615.1 Immundisolibacter sp.
CGGGCGCTGTTCGAACTGCTCTACTCGTCGGGCCTACGTCTGGCCGAGGCGGTGGCGCTCGATCGTCTCGACCTCGATCTTGGCGACGCCAGCGTGCGGGTGACCGGCAAGGGCAACAAGACACGCATCGTGCCGGTCGGCAGTCGTGCGCGTGAGGCGCTCGCCGACTGGCTCACGCTGCACGGCACGCTGGCCGGCGACTGCCCGGCGCTGTTCGTCAGCCGTCACGGTCGGCGCCTGTCGGCACGCGCCGTGCAGCAGCGCCTGCGGTACTGGGCCGATCGCCAGGGCATCGACCGGCGCGTCTACCCGCATCTGCTGCGTCACTCCTGCGCCAGCCATCTGCTGGAATCGTCCGGTGATCTACGCGCCGTGCAGGAACTGCTGGGTCATGCCAGTCTCGCCACCACGCAGGTCTACACCCACGTCGATTTTCAGTATCTGGCACGGGTCTACGACGCGGCGCACCCGCGCGCGCGCCGGCGCGGCGGCTGAAGACGGCGCCGCGCCGGCAGGTTGTGCCACGCGCTGCCCCATCGGGGCACGCTCAGCACACCCGGCGCTGGCTGCCGGATACCGCGTACCCGCAAAACGCCGCCAGCTCGGCGCCGCTCGCGATGCGTACCAGGCGGCCTTCGACCTCCACCAGGCCCTCGCGCTGAAGCTTGCCGAAGGCGCGGCTGACCGTCTCGGCGGCCAGGCGCAGATAGGCGGCGATGTCCTGCCGCGACATCGGCAGGTTGAACTCGCTGGCCGAGAAGCCCCGGTGCGCAAAGCGCTGCGACAGATCGAGCAACAGCAGCGCCAGGCGCCGCTCGGGCGAATGGTCGCCCAGCGTCAGCAGCTGCTGCTCCTTGCCGGCGATCTCGCGGCTCATCAGGCGCATCAGCTGGTGCTGCAGTGCCGGCACGCGGGCGGCAGCGTGCTCGAGCAGATCGAACGGCAGCTCGCACACGCTGGCCAGTTCCAGCGCCTCGGCGGTCACCTGATGGCGGTGCTCGACCATGCCGTCCAGACCAATCACCTCACCCGGCAGGTGAAAGCCGACGATCTGCTCGCTGCCGTCGGAGCCGAGCGTATAGGTCTTCACGGCGCCGCTGCGGGGCACGTAAATGGCCCGAAACGGTTCGTTGATGCGGAACAGCGTCCGGCCGCGGCCGACCGGTCGGCCACGCGAGACGATGCGCTCGAGTTCGGCCACCTCGGCATCTTTCATGCCGTGCGGCAGACACAGCTCATGCAGGTTACAGGTAGCACAGGCGGCTTTGAGACCACCGAGCGTTACGACGTTCGCCGTGGGGGAGTCGGCCGTCATGCGTTCCTTTTTGGGTCGTCTGGGTTGATGTGGCCAGGAATGTTCCGGAGCATCCCGTGCCGGGTGGCGGTACTGAATAAATCCACGCCGCCTGGTGGTGGGAAACCTACCACAAACCCGGTGTCTTGCTGTTTGGAGCACAGGTCGATCAGGGACATGCCGAAAAATTCCCTCCCTGGAATTTTTCGGCTCGCCGCCGCGCGGTACATGCCCGCGCGGCGCTCCATGGGCTGAGTAAATCGGTTCTTTGGCCCGACATCAGGCCAAAAAGCGTCGCACTCCCTCCAGCATCATGTTCACCGCGATCAGGTTCAGCAACAGGCCGGTGAGCTTTTCGAGCGCGTTGAGTCCGCGTGGGCCGAGCCACTGGGCGATACGCCGGCCCGGCAGAAACGTTGCCAGCGTCACCAGCAGCGCGCCCAGCAGCGCCAGCGCCAGGCGGCCGAGCGGCACCTGCTGCTGGGTGCGCAGCAGGATCACCGTGGCGATAGCGGCCGGGCCGGCAATGGCCGGCACGGCGATCGGCACCAGCATCGGATCGTCTGAATAGCCGTCGTGAAAGGCGCCCTGCGCGCCGCCATAGATCATGCGCAGTGACAGCAAAAACAGGATCACGCCGCCGCCGATGTGCAGCGCCGGCTCGCTGATACCGAAGATGCGCAGCAGGCCCGCCCCGCCCCAGCCGAGCAGCAGCAGCACGGCAAACGCAAACAGCGACTCGCGTAACACCGCGCGCCGGTAGGCGGCCGCATCGAGCCGGCCGAGCGCCGACAGCACCAGCGGCAGGTTGCCGAACGGGTCGGTGACCAGCACCAGCAGCAACAGCAGCTCGGCAATGCTCATGACGCCGGCCAGAACCGTGCCGGGTCCTGACGGTAAAACAGGCCGAGCTGGTCGTAGACCGCCGGGTAGCCGCGCCGCAGGGCGGGCGGGTCTTCGAAGAACAGCTCGCTCGCCACGGCGAAGAATTCGGCCGGCGACTCGGCGGCGTAGGGATCGAGCACCGTGTGCAGGCGGCGCAGCGCACGGCGGCGCAGGTCGCGAAAAGCGGCGGCGAACGCCTCACTCCAGGCGCCGCGATCCATGCCGGCGTGCAGCGGCGGGCAGCCGTTGGCGTCACCGTCGAGCTGATCGAGCTTGTGCGCGCATTCGTGCACCACGACGTTGTAGCCGTCACCCCAGCCACCGGCCTGCACGTCCGACAGCGACAGGATCAGCGGGCCGGCGGTCCACGATTCGCCGCCGCGCCAGTCTTCGATTTCGTGCACCACGCCGGCCTCGTCCACTTCGGTGAAGCGACTGCGAAACTCGCCCGGGTACAGCACCATGGCGTGCCAGCCGCGGTACCAGTCCAGCCCCAGGTTCAGCACCGGCAGCGCCGCCTGTAGCGCCAGCGCCAGCGCATCCGTGCGCGGGACGATCAGGTCGCCGACCGGTTCGAGCGCCTTGTCCGCCAGCAGGCGCGCGGCCAGCTGGCGCAGGCGCTCGCGCTCGGCCGCCGGCCAGTGCGCCAGCACCGGCACGCGCGCGAATGCCGCCGGCCAGTCGTCGGCGGCGTGCTGGCGCGACGGCACGCGGCTACCCCAGGCTCGCCACAGGCGCTGCAGCATCGTTCAGCCTGCCAGGGCGGCCAGCTTGGCGGCCAGTTGTTCGTCACTGTCGTGGCCGGGGCCGTCCCAGAACACGCTCAGTTCGCGCCGGCCGACCGCCGGATGCGTCACGCATGCCAGCAGCACGCGCGCCAGGTCGGCACGGCTGATCTGGTAACGCATCTCGAGCGGCCAGTCGCGGGCACTGATGTCCAGCAGGTGCTGGCCGGCGGGTTTGTTGTTGAGGATGCCGGCGCGCACGATGGTCCAGTCGAGGCCACTTTTTTTGAGGTACTCACCCTTGTCCAGCGAATGGTCGCGCAGGCCCGGCTTGACCCAGTTCAGGATCCTCATGCCGATGGAAGGCTGCGTAAGACCGATGGTCGACAGCAACACCACACGGCCGCCGAAACCGCGCTGCTTGCAGGCCTCCACCGTGTTGACCAGGCCGCCGTACATGACGGCGCGAATCCGCTCGCGGCTGGCGAACAGGCCGCGTCCGCCGATGCCGCCGGTGATATCCACCGTGAACACGATGCCGGCCCAGTCGCGGTCGATGGCCTCGAGCAGCGTTTCGGGACGCGTCACGTCGCCGTAGACCACGCTGGCTTTGTCGCCGAACAGCTGGCGGGCTTTTTCGACGCTGCGCACCACCGCGACCGCCGGCCGGCCGGCGGCGATCAGCTGCTGCATGGCGGCAAGGCCGGTGCCGCGGGTGGCGCCGATGACGGCGATAGTGTCGCGCATGGTCGCGTCCTCCTGGTTGCGAAGTGGTGCGATGAATTGTGGATGGAAACCCGGACGCTGCCATCCAGGCCGCGCCCGCTCACGCCGGTAGCGCTACCGGCTCGCGCTCGGCTGCGCCGGCTTGATGCCGGTCAAGAGTCACCGGCGGCGGCGTTTCGATACTGCTGCACGTTCGCGCCAGACGGCGCTGACCTGCCGTCGCCCGGGATCGTGCCAGGCGACTTCCCCACACCACGGAGGGTATCGCGTGAAAGACGTCAGTAAATTGATCCTGGAAGACGGGGCGGTGCAGGATCGCCGCATCTACTGGGACCAGGACATCTACGAGCAGGAGCTCGAGCAGATTTTCGCCCGCGCCTGGTGCTTTCTCGCCCACGAGTCGCAGATTCCGAACCCCGGCGACTATCTGACCACGCGCATGGGCGAGGACAACGTCATCGTCGCCCGGCAGCCGAACGGCAGCATCAAGGCATTCATCAACTCCTGCCCGCACCGCGGCAATGTGGTCTGCCACGCCGACAGCGGCAATACCAAGGCGTTCACCTGTGCCTACCACGGCTGGGCCTTCGGCCTGGATGGCGAGCTGGTGACCGTGCCGCTGGAACACGACACCTACTACGATGCCATCGAGCGGCCGCGCTACGCCATGCATCCGGTGGCCAAGGTGGAAAGCTACAAGGGTCTGGTGTTCGGCACCTTCGACGCCGGCGCGCCGTCGCTGCGTGATTACCTCGGCGACATGGCCTGGTACATGGACACCTTCCTCGACGTGCCCGGCGGCATCGAGCTGCTCGGCCCGCCGATGAAGTCCATCCTGAACTGCAACTGGAAGGTGCCGGTCGAGAACTTCATCGCCGACGGTTACCACGTCGGCTGGGCGCACGCGGCGGCGCTGAAGGCCATCGAGTCGCCGTTGACGCCGCTGGCCGGCAACCAGGCGTACGACGTCAATACTGGCCTGCAAGTCGCCACCCGCGGCGGGCACGGCTTCGGCGTCATCTGGGACGCGGCGGCCGCCATCCACCCGGAAGGCGGCGCCTACCGCGAGTGGCTGGCCAAGCGCACGCCGCTGGTGCGCGAGCGCCTCGGCGAGTGGCGCGCGCGCTTCTACAACGGCCACTGGGACGCCAGCATCTTCCCCAACTGCTCGTTCCTGTACGGCACCAACACTTGGAAGCTGTGGCTGCCGATGGGTCCGCACCACATCGAGGTGTGGACCTGGACGCTGGTCGAGAAGGAAATGCCGGAAGAACTCAAGCAGATGATGGTCGCCACCAACATGATGACCTTCGGCACCGCCGGTATGCTGGAGACCGACGACGGCGAGAACATGGAGCAGTGCACCGCCAGCAACCGCGGCTGGATGACGCGCCGCGGCAAGCTGTACTCGGGCATGGGCCAGGTGCGCGAGGGCGTGCACCCGGAGCTGCCCGGCATCATCGGCAAGGGCATCGTGTGCGAAACCTCCAATCGCGGCTTCTACCGCCGCTGGGCCGAACTGATGAGCGGCCGCAGCTGGGAAGAGATCGCCCGCGAACCGCACTACGCCCCCAACCGCCAGGTGGCCTGACATGAACGCACCGACCAAGATTCAAACCCCGGCCAACCCCCGTTACGTGGACCGCGACACCCTGTTCGAGATCGAGCGGTTCGAAATCCGCGAAGCGCGCATGCTCGACGAGGAGCGCTTTCGCGAGTGGTGGCGCACGCAGCTGACCGACGACGTCCATTACGTGCTGCCGGTGCGCGAAGTGCGCATGCGCGCCGACAAGAAGCCAGTCGGCAGCAACCCGGGTGCGTTCGTCTTCAACGACAACTATCAGATGCTCGACATGCGCATCCGGCGCCTGGAAACGGGCCTGGTGTGGATGGAGGACCCGCAGAACTACATCCGTCGCTTCATCAGCAACGTCGATGCCGCATGGGCCGACGACGCCCAGGGCGAGGTGGACGTGTGGTCCAACTTCATCGTCTACCGCAACCGCCGTCAGCGCGACGAGACCGTGGTGTGGGGCACCAAGCAGTGCCGCCTGCGCAAGGTGGACGGCCAGTGGAAGCTGGCGCGGCGTATCATCCTGGTCGACCAGCGTGTGGTGCTGGACAAGAACCTGTATTTCTTCTTGTAAGTACCCGCCGGAAAGGTTCCAGTCCTGATCTTGCCCGCCGGCGGCGTGTGATCCGCGCCGCCGGCGTTTTTGTTTTTGGGCCGGCGCGGCCCGTTGATCTGCCGGCATACTGCCTCCATCTGCCGCATTCGTCCGTGCGCCACCCGGGGATTCACATGCGTTACGTCGTCGTCGCCGCGGCCGTGCTGGGGCTCGCCGCCTGTACCCAGGAAACCCAAAACGAAATCGGCCGCGCCGTGCAGAACTGGACCGGCACCAACGGTGTGCTCGAGGTGTATGCCGGCCCGCAACTGGTCAGACGCTTTCTCGACATCGACAAGCTGAGCACCGCCTACGGCACCAAAGATGGCCTGCCGCGGCCATATCGCTTCGGTTACGGCGTGCTCGACGAAAACCTCAACGGTCAGCGCGATCCTGGCGAGAAAAGGGTGTATTTCGAAGTCAGCGACTACTCGACGCCGTATGTCTTTTACGAAAATCCCCACTGACGACCGTACGGCGATCGACCAGCATTGGATGGCGCGCGCTGTCGAGCTTGCGCTGGCCGCCGAGGCCGAGGGCGAAGTGCCGGTGGGCGCCGTGCTGGTGGCCGGCGAAGTCGTGCTGGGCGAAGGTTACAACCGCCCGATCGGCGCCTGCGATCCCACCGCACACGCCGAAATCGTGGCCCTGCGTGCGGCCGCCGCCCGCCTGGCCAACTACCGCCTGCCCGGCAGCACGCTGTATGTCACGCTCGAGCCGTGCGCCATGTGCGCCGGCGCCATCGTGCAGGCACGCGTCGGGCGGGTGGTGTTCGGCGCCCGCGATCCGCGCGCCGGGGCGGCGGGGTCGGTGTTTCAGGTGTTCGGCGAAGCACGCCTCAACCACCGCCCGGGGGTGACCGAAGGCGTGTTCGCCGAGCGCTGCAGCGCACTGCTGACCGAGTTTTTTCGCCGTCGCCGGCCGGGGCGGGATGCCCCGGCGTGAATCCGCTGTGGCATGGACACGGCTTCATGGCCTTTGCCCACGCGACGCGGGCTGCCTCATTCCTTCAGGAAATCCAGGCACAGCTTGTTGAACAGGTCGGCCTTTTCGTACTGAACCCAGTGGCCGCACTGCGAGAACACGATCAGGCGCGCGTTGTCGCATTCCTTGATGATCTCCATGCCCGACTCGACCGGGCAGGCGCGGTCGTCGCGGCCCCACAGCACCATGGTCGGCATGTTTTTCAGGATGTGCAGGCGCGGGCGCAGGTCGCCGATCGACAATGTCTGGAATACGCGCGGCGGCTGCGTCACCGCCACCTCGTAGCGCTCGTTGACCAGCTGGTCGGTGACGTCGTCTTTGGAGTACGCCATGTATTCCAGGAAGCGGCGCAGCTTGTCCTTGGTGAAACCGCCCTCCTCCTGACCGAGCGCTTTCAGCATCTGGATGGCCGGCATGGCGAGGTAGCGCTCCATCGGTCCGATGCCGCCGGGGCCCATCACCACCAGCTTCTTCACCCGCTGCGGGAAATCCTGCGCAAAGCGGATGGACATGGCGCCGCCCATGGAGTTGCCGACCAGCGTCACCGTGTCGAGTCCCAGCTGGTCGAACAGCTTGATCAGGCACTCCATCAGGGTCTCGAAATCGAAATTGCCATCGGCCGGCTTGGACGACAAACCGTAGCCGAAAGCATCCGGCGCGATGGCCCGGTAGCCCGCGTCTGCGAACACCTGCAGATTGCGCTGCCAGTTGGTCCAGCCGCCGGCACCCTGGCCGCCGCCGTGCAGGAACACGACCGGCTCACCGCTGCCGATGTCGTGGTAGTGCAGGCGGTTGCCGTTGCCCATGTCGGCGAAATTGGCGACCTTGTTGTATTGATAGTCCATCGGTTTATCCTCGGGTTGCAGCAAATGTCGGGGACGCGGGTGCGGCCAAAAAATACCGTGCTTCAGGGTTGCGGCTCGCCGCAGCACGGCTCACGTGCGCCGTCCACATCGGGGGCTTGTGCCCGTCGAAAGCCTCCCACCCCACACGGCCGGTGCACAGCGGATCGGCGCTGGCCTAGTCGTCGGCGTCGCGCGCATCGGGTGACGCGCCGCTCGCCGCGTCACCTTTGTCGACCAGCTCGCGCAGCTCCTTGCCAGGCTTGAAGTGGACCGCGTAGCGCTCGCCAAGCGGCACCGACTCGCCGGT
>NZ_JAQVGQ010000125.1 GCF_028696615.1 Immundisolibacter sp.
CCTCGAGCACGATGCCGGCCTCGGTGAGCTGCGCGCGGATGGCATCGGCGCGGGCGAAGTCGCGCGCCTTGCGCGCCGCCAGGCGTGCCTGCACCAGCGCTTCGATGTCTTCGTCCGACGGCCCGCCGGTGCCGCCGGCGCCTTTCAAAAACGTCTGCGGGTCGTCCTGCAGCAGTCCCAGCACGCCGCCTAAGCGGCGCAGCGTGCCGGCCAGCGTGGCCATCCGGGCCGGATCGTCGGCGCGGTTCAGCTCGCGCACCAGCTCGAACAGCACGGCGATCGCGCCCGGCGTGTTGAAGTCGTCCTGCATGGCGGCGTCGAAACGCGCCACGAACTCGGCATCCGGCTCGCCCTCGCCCGCGCCAGCGCGCGCCAGCGCCAGATAGCAGCGCGTCAGCGCCTCGCGCGCGGCATCGAGCGCGGCGTCCGAATAGTTCAGCGCGCTGCGGTAGTGGCTGCCCAGCAGGAAAAACCGCAGCACCTGCGGCTGGTAGCGCGCCAGCACGTCGCGGATGGTGAAGAAATTGCCCAGCGACTTCGACATCTTCTCGTCGTCGATGCGCACGAAGCCGTTGTGCATCCAAATTTCGACATACGGCTCGCCGGTGGCCGCCTCGGACTGGGCGATCTCGTTCTCGTGGTGCGGAAAGATCAGGTCGTAGCCGCCGCCGTGGATGTCGAAATGGTTGCCGAGGCAGTGCGTGGACATGGCCGAGCACTCGATGTGCCAGCCCGGCCGGCCCGGCCCCCACGGCGACGGCCAGGCCGGCTCGCCCGGCTTGGCGGCCTTCCACAGCGCAAAATCGAGCGGATCGGCCTTGGCCTCGTTCACCTCCACCCGCTCGCCGGCACGAAGCTCCTCGATCACCCGGTGCGACAGGCGCCCGTAGCGCTCGAAACGCTGCACCGAGTAGTACACGTCGCCGTTGGCGGCGCGGTAGGCATAACCCTTGTCGATCAGCCGCTCGATCATGGCGATGATGTCGGCGACGTGCTCGCTGGCGCGCGGTTCATCATCCGGCGGCAGCACGTTCAGGCGCGCCAGGTCCTCATGCATGGCGGCGATGTAACGCTCGGTGAGCGCCGTGGTGGTCTCGCCGTTCTCGGCCGCGCGGCGGATGATCTTGTCGTCGATGTCGGTGATGTTGCGCACGTAGTGCACCTTCAGCCCAAGCCGGCGCAGGTACCGCACCACCATGTCGAACACCACGAACACCCGCGCATGCCCCACGTGGCAGTAGTCGTACACCGTGGCGCCGCACACATACATGCGCACCAGGCCCGGAATGAGCGGGCGTAGCGGCTGCTTGCTGCCGGTGAGGGTGTTGTAGATCAGCATGGCGAGGGCCTTGATGCAGAAATTGGCGGCGCATGATACCGCCTGCCCTGCGCCGCCCCGGCCTCGCGCCATCGCAAGGGCCGCAGGCCCGTGGCGATCCAGGCAGCGCCCCGATCGGCCGGCACCGCAGACCCCGGCCTGCGCCTGAAAGGCATGGATTGCCACGCTGCCCGCCACGGGTGCTTCGCGCCCTCGCGGCTTCGACTGCGCGGGCTCGCCATGACATTACACCGTCATCGCGACGGTCCATCTCCGTCATCCGCACGCTCGCACACAGCCGAGTGAGAGCTATCATGAGGGGCATCCACAAACCTGTGCCCCACACTGCACCACCCGCACGCCGAAATCGAACGGGAGGCCGGCGGCCACCTGAAGTACGCCATGAGCAAATCGTCGTACCAGGCACTCGAACTGGCCCTGGCGCTGTCGCGCGCGCCCGCGCTCGCGGCCCAACTGCGCCAGCGTCCATTGCCACCGGACGTGCTGGCCCTGATCCGTATTGCCGCCGCAGACGACGCCACGCTGGCTGAAGCGGCGGCAGCCAGCGGTGAAGCGCCGCAGCGCATCGCCGAAGCGGCGGTGTTGTTTCTGCAGCAGGCGCTGTTCGCAGCCGGTGCGGACAGTTACCGGCTGCTCGGCGTGCCGGCCACCGCATCCCAGGAGCTCATCAAACTGCACCACCGCTGGCTGGTGCGCTGGCTGCACCCGGATCGCCAAACGGACGACTGGCAAGCGGCCTACATGAACCGCGTCAACCGAGCCTGGCAGGATCTGCGCACCCCCGAGCGGCGGTACCAGTACGATACCCTCTCACATCGCACCGGCACGGCCTTCACGGCACCAGCCGTGGCGCCCGCAACGCTGCTGCCGCTGGCGCCCCCTGGGTGCGGCAGACGCGTCCATCTGTCGGCCCGTAGCCTCTGGCGGCTACCGTGCTATCTGCTCGGTGCAGCTGGCCTGTTCGCCGGCGCCGCCTTTAGCGTTCGGTACTTGAGCCAGCACACACCCAACGCCGCAGCGCCGACCATGGCGCTGGTGCGACAGGCGCGCCCCGGAAATGAATTGCCCACGGCCCATCGGCCCGGGCCTTTGCCAACCCACCGATCCACCGACAAACCACCCGGCCCCGCGCGCCCGCAGGTGGTGGCGACCGAACCGCCCACACCGGCGGTCGAAGAACCCACGCAAACCACACCCAGCCCGCGCGCCGCGCCGCAGCAAATCGCTGCCGCTGACACATCAGGCGCCACCGATGGCGCACCTTCACCACAGTCCACCGCACCAGCACAGCCGCCTAGGCCACACAATCCTCTGCCAGCGAAAGTCACGGACCACACGCAGACGGTCCCCACCAGCACCGCCCGCAAGCCCGCCCCCAAGGAAGCGGCGATCGCGGGCATCCCGGCCATCACCAACGCCTTCACAGGCGACGGCCCCACACCGGCCATACCCGACCAGGTCACCAAGGCCGCGACCGCCATCATTGCCACACTGCAGTCACCGCCCGCCGCCGTCAACGCACTGCCGGATGCGACCCTGACGGCGCTGCCCGCGCGCCTGGCGGATGCCTACCAGCGCGGCGATCTGACCGCCCTGCTGCGTCTGTTCGCACCGGAAATCCAGACCGAACATGGCGGCTACGTGCCGACCACCACCGCCTACCAAGTGCTCTTTGCCTCCAGCACACGGCGGACGCTGACCCTGCACGACATCGACTGGCAGCGCCTCGGCGCGGATCGCGCCATCGGTCGCGGACAGTTTGAAAGCACAATCCGGCCGCGCGGGCAGAACTCATCCCGCTACACCTCCGGCACTATGGTGCTGCACGTCATCACGCCGCCGAATGGCCCGCCCTTGCTTGCCAGCCTGCGCTTCGAGGACGGCCCTTGATGCTGCCGTCCACACTGCGGCGCTGGTGGCTGGCGCCGCTGCTGGCGCTCGCCGCCTGGCGCATCCTGACCCTGGGCCTTGCGGACCACTATGCCGACGATCAGCCCGAGCGGGCCCTGCGCTGGCGGCCCGATCATCCGCAAGCATTGATACGGGCAGCCGAGCAGGCCCTGGACAACCCTGCGGACCTCGACCGCGCCAGCGCCCTGGCACGCCGCGCCGCCAGTGCCAATCCGCTCGATGGGCGCCCCTACCGCATCCTGGGAGCCGTGGCCGAACAGCGCGGCGACACCGACCGCGCCACTCAGCTCTACACGCTCGCCGCACGCCACTCGCCGCGCGACCTGCCTTCGCTGGCCTGGCTCATGCGTCACCACCTGCTCGAGGGGCGCATCGACGAGGGACTCACCTACCTCGACGCCCAGCTGCGGGTGCGGCCTGACCTGGCCGGCACGCTGTTTCCCACTCTGATCGCCGCGCTCGACGCCGCTGGCGGCCAATTGCCGCTGGCGCGAACGCTGGCCAGCAAACCACCCTGGCGGGCCGGCTTCCTGCCCCGCCTGGCGCGAGATGCCCGCTCCATCGATGCCGTAAGCGCAGTGTTCGAGCAGCTGGCCGCGACCCCCGGAGGGCTTACCGACACCGAGCGCAGCGCCTACGTCGAGCGCCTGGTCCGCGACCATCGCTGGCAGCAGGCGCGCCGTGTCTGGGCGGCCGGCCTGCCCGCCGAGCGGCGCCCCAACGGCGAGCTGGTGTTCGACGGCGGTTTTGAGCAGCCAGCCGGCGGCTACGGCTTCGGCTGGCGCCTGGACCGCATCGCCGGCGCCAGCGTGGAACTGCTGGCTGGCCCCGGCGTCAGCGGCAGCCGCGCGCTCTATGTCGAATTCCAAAACAGCCGTGTGAGCTTTGCACACGTGCGCCAACTGCTCACGCTCACACCCGGCCACTACCGCCTGGCGGCCCGCTACCGGCTGGATAGCCTGCGCAACGAGCGCGGCCTGACCTGGACCCTGCAATGCGCCGAAACCCCGTCCGCGCGCCTCGGCGCCAGCCAGCGCCTCGCCGGCAGCTCACCCTGGAGCACGCTCGAGCTCGATTTCGACGTGCCGGCAGAAAACTGCGGCGCCCAGTGGCTGCGCCTGGAGCTCGCCGCGCGCATTCCTGCAGAAACGCAGATCGGCGGCCGTGCCTGGTTCGACGACATCGCCATCACCCCCTTGCCGACCCTCGAGGTGGGCGGTGTTGCACACTGACACACGTTTAGTGATAAGGTCGGCACGACTCCAATCTGGAGAGACCTGGCTGGGTTCACGTTTGGCAATGTTGGCGCTTAATGTTGACGCTTTACGGAGTACGGAGATCACTGCCATGAAAAAGCTTCTCATCGCATCTGCCCTTGCCACCCTGTCGCTAGCCACCGCTGGCACTGCTAGCGCCGTTACGCTGAATGACATTCAGGGCCAGATTCTGGTCAACGGCGAGCCAGGTACGGAAGGCCAAGCTCTGGCCACCGGCGACGTGGTCACTGTCGGCGAGCAAGGCGGCCAGGCCTCCGTGGTGTTGGCCGAAGGCTGCACCCTGTTGGTCAAACCAGGCCAAGTAGTTACCGTACCGACCGAGTTCCAGTGCGCGCCGCCCGTAGCGGGGGGCATCAATCCCACCCACACCGCCATCGCTGCCGGCATCGGCCTGCTGGCGGGCGGCGGTATCGGCTACGCCATCGGCGACGACGACGACGACGACCATCCGGCGAGCCCCTGAGGCCAAAGGCCGGACTGCACAGAATCCGTTCTGCTTCACCGCTGCCCGGCACCTTTGGCGCCGGGCAGCGATGGATGGATGCTCGTGCAACAGTTCAATACAGCCCGAGTGCTGCCAGTCGCCGCTGCCGGCACACTGCTGCTGGCGCTCCTGCTAGGCGGTGCAGCCGGCGGCCCGGGTGACTTCGCCGTAGAGCTTTCGGCGCTGTTCACTTTGGCGGTGGCCCTGCGGGCACTGCCCAGCACACTGCTGACACCTGCCGCCCGAGGGGGCATCATCCTGGCCGGCGCGGCGCTGGCCCTGCCACTGCTGCAACTGATACCGCTGCCCACGGTGGTGGCCAGCGCGCTGCCGGGTCGCGCCGGACTGGCGAACGAACTCGCCAGCGTCGACGCGGCCGGCCTGTCGCACGCCAGCCTTGCATCGACATTCACGGAACGCAGCCTGTGGGCGCTACTGCCCGGTATCGCCCTGTTCGCCGCCGGCCTGGCCCTGCCACCGGTGTGGCGCCAGCGGCTGCTGGCCACAGTCGTCACGTTCTCGCTCGCCAGCGTCATTCTCGGCCTTGCGCAGATCGCCGGCGGGCCGGGCAGTCCGCTGCGCTTTTATGAGTTCACCAATACAAGCGACGCGGTGGGTTTCTTCGCCAACCGCAACCACTTCGCCAGCCTGCTGTACGTCGCCCTTGTGCTCGGCGTAAGCCTGCTGGCCGTACATTGGCGCCGCGGCACCAGCCGGCCCCTACACGGCGCGCTGGGCGCCACCGTCGTTGTGTTCTACCTGGCCGGTCTCGGCCTGGCGCGCTCACGCATGGGCCTGCTGCTGGGCATGCTGGCGATGGCGGGCGCCGCAGCAATCCTTATCAGCAGCTCCTCAAGCACCGGCCGGGCCGCCCGCCGCTGGACGTTGGTCACCGCCACCATTGGCGTGCTGGCCGTAGTGCAGATCAGCCTGTACGGCATTCTGAATCGCCTGCAAGCCGACCCGCTCGACGACGCCCGCTGGACCTTTTTTGCCAATACCCGCGCCCTGGCCGCGCACTATGCGCCGGTCGGCAGCGGGCTTGGCACGTTCGTTTCCGCCTACCAAAGCGGCCAAACACCCCAGCAGCAACAGTCCTTCTACGCCAACCACGCCCACAACGACTACCTCGAGCTGGCTCTCGAAGCCGGTTGGCCGGCCATCGGTTGGATGGTCGCCTTTGCGCTGTGGTGGCTTTGGTGCACCGTCGCCGCCTGGCGCCGTGCCAGCAGCAGTGCGCTGCTGGCACGCGGCGCCAGCCTCGGGCTGGGACTGCTCATGCTGCACGCCATGGTCGACTACGCGCTCCGCACTGAAGCCATGCTGGCGGTGGCGGGGCTGCTGTGTGCGGTGCTGGCGCCGCCATCACCTCATCACAAACATCCCGCATGAACCGCCCCGGGATTTGAGGAGGCTCTAACGCTTGAGAGAATGGAGCCATGAACAAGTCCAAAAAGTTTTCCCCTGAGGTCCGCGAGCGGGCGGTGCGCATGGTGCAGGAGCGCCGCGGAGAGTATCCATCGCTGTGGACCGCGGTGGAGTCGATAGCGCCGAAGATCGGCTGTGTGCCGGCGACGTTGCTGGGCTGGGTCCAGCGGCACGAGGTCGACACCGGTGTCCGTGCGGGCGTCACCACAGCGGAGGCGCAGCGCGTGAAGGAGCTTGAGCGCGAGGTCAAAGAGCTGCGTCGGGCCAACGAGATCCTGAAGCTGGCCAGCGCGTTTTTTGTCCAGGCGGAGCTCGACCGCCGACTCAAGTCCTGAGGGACTTCATCGACGAACATCGGAGCACCTTCGGGGTCGAGCCGATCTGCAAGGTCCTGCAGATCGCCCCGTCGGGATATCGAAGGCATGCGGCGCGCGTCCGGGAGCCGGAGCAGTGCTGTGCCCGAGCCAAGCGCGACGCGATGGCGGCGCCAGCGATCGAACGTGTCTGGAGGGGCAACCTGCAGGTCTACGGTGCCGACAAGGTCTGGCGGCAGTTGGGCCGCGAGGGGATGACGGTGGCGCGGTGCACGGTCGAGCGCTTGATGCGCCGACAAGGCTTGCGCGGTGTGAGGCGCGGCAAGGTGGTGCGCACCACGGTCAGCGATGGCAAGGCGCCGTGCCCACGGGACCGGGTCAACCGACAGTTCCGCGCCGAGCGGCCGAACCAGCTCTGGGTCTCGGATTTCACCTACGTGTCGACCTGGCAGGGCTGGCTCTACGGGGCCTTCGTCATTGACGTGTTTGCCCGGCGCATCGTCGGCTGGCGGGTCAGTAGCTCGATGCACACGGACTTCATGCTCGATGCGTTGGAACAGGCGCTCTATGCGCGTCAGCCTGAGCGTGACAGCAGCCTGATTCACCACAGCGATCACGAGTCGCAATACGTCTCCATCCGCTACAGCGAGCGTCTGGCCGAAGCCGGCATCGAACCGTCGGTGGGCAGCAAAGGCGACAGCTACGACAACGCGCTCGCGGAGACCATCAACGGCCTCTACAAAGCCGAGCTGATCCATCGCCGAGCACCGTGGAAGACCAAGGAAGCGGTGGAGCTTGCCACGCTGGAATGGGTAGCCTGGTTCAACCACCACCGACTGCTCGAACCCATCGGCTATATCCCGCCGGCCGAGGCCGAGGCAAACTACCACCGGCAACTCGCCAGTCAGGCAGCCACGGCGCAGGCCTGACTTAAACCAAACAGCCTCCACGAAACCCGGGGCGGTTCACCGATCCTTGAATCCGCCATCCCGAGGAAACCGGCAAATTTGCCGGTTTCCTCAGCGTCACAAGTGGCGTGGCGCATCCATCCGGTCGTGCAGTACCCGGATGACGGCGATCCCGTAATCGGTCACGCGAAAGTAAATCATGTGCCGCTCAACGCTCCATCGGCGATAGCCAGGTCGAATA
>NZ_JAQVGQ010000126.1 GCF_028696615.1 Immundisolibacter sp.
CGCCCACCGCAGCCATGAACTCGGCGAAGGTCTCCCACTGCCAGCGGATGCCAGCGCGCAGCACCTCGGCCGGCATGGCCTCGACGTTGACCAGGTCCATCATTGCCAGCTCGCGCGCCGCCGGCCGGCAGGGGGCGATGCCGACGCCGCAGTTGCCCATCACCACCGAGGTGACGCCGTGCCAGGCGCTGCTGGTCAACAGCGGGTCCCAGCACCACTGCGCGTCGTAATGGGTGTGCGGGTCGATGAAACCCGGCGACACCACCAGCCCGCTGGCGTCCAGCGTGTCGCGTGCCGGGCCAAGGTCCAGACCGATCGCGGCGATGCGGTCGCCCTGGATGGCCACATCGGCGCGCCGCGCCGCCGCGCCGGTGCCGTCAATGACGCTGCCACCGTGAATGAGTACGTCGTACATGGGGTTTCTCCTCGCCGAATGGTGTTGTGTCTGTCGTGCACGGCAGGCCGCAGCGTCCCTGAAACGGCGGGCCGGCGGCCATCATTCCGCCCGCCGACCGGGCGGTCAAGGCAGGCTGCCCTGCGACGCCGTGCCGCATTCCCGGCCGTTTCGCGCCATGCCATCGTTACCGTGGCCCGGGCGCCCGCGCAACGCGGCGCCGCCCTGGCCAGCGCACGACGATCGGAGAGTCCGCATGAAACGTTGGTATTCGGCCCGCGGCGCCCGCCGCGGCGTGAAGTGGTCGGCCCTCGCCGCCGCCGGCTGGCTGTGCTGGGCGGCCGGCTACTGGCAGGCGACGCGCCCACACGCGGCACTGGTGTTCAGCCAACTGACCGCGCCCGCCTGCCACCACCCCGGCGGTCATTGACGCGCGTTCGGCGCCCGCCGGCACGACTTTTCGAAACCCGCCGCAGGCGCACATCGGCCGCCGCGGCGGCTTGTTTCAACCCTGGAGAACCGCATGGACGTGCTCGGCATGTACCCGACGTTTTACGTCCCCGCCATCGGCACCGCCTGGGTGATGGGCATCATCGGCGTGATCCACGTCGTCGCCTCGCACACCTCGGTCGGCGCCTCGTTCCTGTTCGCGCTGCTGGAAACCCGGGCCTACCGCGACAACCAGCCGCAGCTGCTGGAGTTCGTCAAAAAGTACGGCCTGTTCCTGCTGGTGTTCTCGTACGTCATCGGTTCGATCACCGGCCCCGGCATCTGGTACGCCATCACGGTGGCGAGCCCGCGCGGCGTGAGCGGTCTGATCCACAACTTCGTGTGGGTGTGGGCGGCCGAGTGGGTGTTCTTCACGGTGGAGGTGATCGGCGTCTACGCGCTGGTGTACCTGCTCGGCAAGATCGACGCCAAAAGCCACCTCAAGCTGACCTGGTCGTTCGCGCTCGCCTCGTGGGCAACCATGCTGCTGATCGTCGGCATCCTGTCGTTCATGCTGTGGCCGGGCCACGACGACTGGTACCTGACCGGCTCCACCAACGACGCCTTCTACAACCTCAATTTCTTCGCGCACCTGGGCACGCGCACCGGGTCGATGTTCGTCATGGCGACGCTGGTCGGCCTGATGGTGGCCAGCCGCCAGAAAGATCCGGCCCTGCGGCGCAGCGTGGTGCGGTTTCTGGCGCCGATCGGGCTGGTGGGCGGCCTGTTCGCGGTGATGATGTTCCTCTATTACCTGCAGACGCTGCCGGGGAACGCCATCGTCATGCTGAACACCCACCTGCTGCCGGTGTACGCACGCGGCATGGTGGCGGTGTTCGTGGTGGCGACGCTGTGGCTGCTGTTCGCCTTCTGGCAGCCGCAGCGGGTGTACACGGCACTGGCCGTGGCGGTGTTTTTGTTCGTGGCCATCGTCGGCGTGTGGCCGGAGGAGCGCATGCGCGAGTCGATGCGCAAACCCTACGTGGCCGGCCAGTACATCTACGGCAATCAGGTGATCGCGCGTGACGTGCCCGGCAAGGGCATCACCGGCGAAGTCGACCGCATCGCCGACAAGGGCCTGCTGGCGCTGCACCCGTTCGTGCCCGAGCGCCTGCGCGTGGTCACCGACGACAACCGTCTCGAGGCCGGCCACCTGCTGGCGCAGATCGCCTGCGCCAACTGCCATGCGCTCGAACGCGGCGCGCCGCTGCGCAGCCTGCCGGACAAGTTCCACGGCGCCACCGACGCGGACCTGATTGCCGCCTACCTGCGCGGCCCGCTCAAGCACGGCATGCAGCCGTACATGCCGCGTATCGACCTGCCGGAAGCGGAGATCGACGCCATCGCCCATTACCTGGCGTGGGTCAATGGCGCCCCCGAACCCGCCATCCGCCAAGCCAACGCCGGGGAGTGATGCCATGGATATCGGAACCGTCCTGAACACCATGCGCGACCCGGCCGGCGTGCCGGCGCACCCGGTGCTGTTCCAGGCGCTGATGGTGATCACCTGGGTGCTGCACATCGCCTTCGTGCACCTCACGCTCGGCTGCGCCGGGCTGTCGATCTACGCCTTCCACCGCCGCGGCCGCGGCGCGCACTGGCAGCGGCTGTCGCTGACCCTGACGCAGGTGGCCAAGGTCGGCGTGTCGCTGCTGATCGTGCTCGGCGTGGCGCCGCTGCTGTTCACGCAGGTCATCTACGACCCGCAGTGGTATGCGTCCAACGTGCTGTCCGGCGCCTGGGCGATCGGCTTCATCTTCACGCTCATCGTCGCCTACTGCAGCTGGTTCGCCTTTTATTACGTCAACCAGCCGGGCGCCAGACGGCACGCCGGCGTGTATGCCTGGCTGGCGCTGGCGCTGTTCCTGCTGGACGGGCTGATCATGCACGCGCTGTCGTATCAGGCGCTGCTGCCGGGCCAGTGGATGGGCTGGTACGCGCCGGGCGGCGTGGTCGACACCAGCGGTCACGCGCTGCACGCCATCCAGTGGCCGCGCTACCTGTTCATGATCGGCCTGTCGCTGCCGGCGGCAGGCGTGTTCCTGCTCGCCTACGCGCAGTACTGCGCGGTGCGCACGGACATCGACGCCGGTTATCTGGCCTTTGCGCGTGCCCTGGGGCAGCGCCTGGCCACCGTCGGCTATGCAGTTTGCCTTGTTCTGCTGGCGGCCTGGCAGGCGGTGCAGCCGGCCGGCGCGGGCCTGGCGCTGCACCCACTTGCGCTGCTGCTGGGCGCGAGCCTGCTGGCCATGGCGCTGTGGCTGCGCGGCCGGGCGCCCGCCGTGCACGGTTACCGGCCGCTGCTGGGCGGCCTTGGCGTGCTGGCGCTGCTCGCCGTATGGCGCGAGGTGATCCGCATCCATCACCTGCGCCCGTTCGGCTACGACATCGCCACCTACCCGGTACACATGGACTGGCCGTCGACGGGGCTGTTCTTTTCCACCTTCATCGGCGTCGGCGGTCTGGTCGGCGGCTTTTACCTCGCGCTGCTGTACCGCGCCGGGCGCACGGCGGGTCTGTACACCGCAGACCGCCGTCTGGCACGCCTGGGCAGCGCAGCGGTGGCCGTGCTGGTGCTGTGGATCGCGGTGTTCTTCGCCTATGGCATCGCCATCTGGGTTCGCAACAACTTCGTCTGAGCGAGGATTTTTGCCTTGAAAACGATCATCTCGACGGGCCTCATGCTGCTCGCGCTCATCACCACCACCGCGCATGCCCAGGCAACCGGCGGCCCGGCCGCCGACGTGGGCGCCGGCCAGCGCCGCGCGGCCGTGTGTTTTGCCTGCCACAACCCGGACGGCATCTCCAAAATCACCGGCACGCCACACCTGGCCGGGCAGGACCGCGCCTACCTCGAACAGGCGCTGCGCGCCTACCGCGACGGGCGGACCCGCCAGAACCCGACCATGAACGCGATGGCGGGGCCGCTGTCGGATCAGGACATCGTCAACATCGCCGCCTACTTCAGCCTGCAGGCGCGCCAGGGTGGCGGCGCGGCGGCGGACACCTGCGAGCGCATCCGCCCGGTGGGCGAGGTGGCGATCCAAGCCGCCGCACCCACCGCGGCGGCCGCGTCCGCCGCGCCCGCCATGGCCGCAGCGCCCCGTTCCGGCGAGGCGGTTTACCAGGCTGCCTGCGTGGTCTGCCACGGCGCCGGCGTGGCCGGCGCGCCGAAGCTCGGCGATACGGCGGCCTGGGCGCCGCGCCTCGCGCAGGGCAAGGACACGCTGCTGCAGCACGCGCTGCAAGGCTTCAAGGCCATGCCGCCCAAGGGCACCTGCGCCGATTGCAGCGAGGCGGAACTGCGCGCCGCGGTGGATTACCTCGCATCCAAAGCGCAGTGATGCGAACGCCGGCGGCTTGAGCGCGCGGCCGGCCGGCGCCACACTCGGGCGATCATTCCAAGCGCAGGAGGAGCGCCATGACCGACAGCCAACCGATCGTCATCGAGTTTTTCCACGACTGCCTGTCGGCCTGGTGCTACAAGGCCTCCGAGCGCCTGCGCGCGTTTGCCGCCGCGCATGCGGACGTGCGCATGGTGCAGCGCTGCTTTCCGCTGGCCGTGTCACCGCAGGTGCTGGGGCAGAAGCTGTACGCCGACAAGCGCGAGGCCAAGCGCGACGTGGTGATGGTGCACTGGGCCGACGCCCGCGACTTCGAGCCCGACCCGCGCATCAATTGCGAGCTGATGATGACGCGCGATTTCGACTACCCCTACTCGCTGCCGAACCAGCTCGGCGCCAAGGCGGCCGAGATGCAGGGCGGGCAGCGCGCGCACTGGGATTTCTTCGACCGCGTGCAGCGCGCGCACCTGACCGAATGCCGCAACATCGCCGACTATGCCGTGCTGCGCGAGTGCGCCGAGGACATCGGCCTCGACGGCGAGCGCTGGCAGCACGACGTGTTCGGCGAACACGCCCGCACGCTGCTGGCCGACGACATCGAGCGCGCCGCCCGCTACGGCATCCTGCGCATCCCGGCGCTGGTGGCCGACGGCCGCCACGTACTGGGCGGCATTCCGCGCTCGACGCTCGGCCACTGCCTGCGCGAGGACGCCATCGAGACCTTCTACGAGGACGTCAAGCGCCGGCGCGTGCTTGGCTACGGACTGCCGCCGGCGCAGTGACGCGCAAGCGCCGTTTCATTCAACGGCCTGTCAGGCCGCGCGGGCATTCGGCGCGTCAGCCGCCGCCGGCCGATCGGCGCGCTGCTGCGCGCGGTCGTCGTCCAAGGCGGCCAGTTCCTGCAGAAACTGCCCAAGGCCGGCCTGGATGCGCGCCACGTGGCGGCCGGTTTCCTCGGTCAGGTGGGCGATGGCGTGCATGGTCTGCGCACTGCGCTGCCCCATGCGCTCCAGGGAGTCGCTCAATTCCACCGACTGCGCGGCGCTGGCGGCGGCGCGCGCCAGGGTCTGGCTGATCTCGTTGGCGACCGCCGTCTGCTGCTCCACGGCACCGGCGATCGCCACCGAGGCATCACGCGCGGCATCGATGGCGCCACCGATGTCGCCGATAGATTTCACCATCCGTTCCACCGCGCCGCGCATCTGCTGCACCCGACCGGCGATGTCGTCGGTGGCCTTGGCGGTTTGCGACGCCAGCGACTTGACTTCGTTGGCCACCACCGCGAACCCCTTGCCGGCCTCGCCGGCACGCGCCGCCTCGATGGTGGCATTCAGGGCCAGCAGATTGGTCTGGCCGGCGATGTCGTTGATCAGGTGCAGCACCTCGCCGATCTGGTCGGTGACCTGCGTCAGGCCGATGACCTGGGCCTGGGTATCCTCGGCCACGCGCATGGCGTCGGCGATCAGCTGCGCCGAACGGTGCGCCTGGTCGTTGATTTCCGCGAACGAGGCCGACAACTCCTCCACCGCCGAAGCGATGGTCTGGGTGCCGGCGGCCATCTCGTCGGTGGTGCGGCGCGCCGCGTCGATCGCCGCCTGCTCCTCGTCCACCCGCGCCACGCCGTCGCCTACCTGGCCGGCCAGCTGCGCGTCGGCGGCGGCCAGCGCCGCGAATTCGTCGCGCACCAGCAGGTCGAAGCGCGCCCGGATGGCATCCTGCCGCTGCTCGAAGCTCGCCAGCTGCTGGCCCAGGTAAACATCCACCGTCAGGTTGATGTCGAGCAGCAGCAGCCGGTCGATGGCGTCGGCCTGGCGCGCCAGGCGCAGGCCGGCACCGCGCCAACTGCGGCCGTGCATGATGAGCTGCCGATGCAGATCAGCGGCCACGCGCGAGTACCCCGCCACGTACCAGTCGAGCGGCAGGCCGATGCGCACGTGCGCCTGCGCGATGCGCTCGACGGACGCCAGATAATCCGCATCGATACGCCCGGCGAACATGCGCCGCCAGTGTTCGCCCTGCTTGGCACGCGCATGGCGCATGGCCTCGGGCGAGGAGAAAAAGGCCGCCAGCTCGGGCCGGCTCTGGGCATGGGCATAGAAGCGCTCGAGCACACCGTCCAGGTGGCGCTCGAGAAACGGCTGCAAGCCGCGCGCCGCCTCGAGCACCGCCTCGTCGATGCCGTGATGGGTGAGCAGGTCCTGCAACTGGCGTTGCGGCGGGGTGGCTTGGGCAATGGGCATCGTCACGGTTCCGGGTGAGTGTGGATCGCCAAGGCGAATGACCCGTTGTCGGCAACGACGCGCCGGACTTTAGTTACGAAAAAATTTCGGGGGGTGCGAGACCCATGAACGGCCGGGGCCGGCGACGCTCGTCAGGCAACCTCGGCCTGCATCGGCGGCCCTGCCTGCTCGCTCAGCCAGTCCGGCCAGCCGGCCTTGCGGTTGGCCTCGCGCGCGATGGCCTGCTCGGCCGGGCTCGCGAAGCGCAGGTCCCAGTCCTTCAGGCGCGGCATGGCCACGTACTTGAACCACAGCGGCGGAATGAAGGCGCTGATGGCGCACACGAACAGGTTCGGCATCTGCGGCGCGTCGGGGTGCGGGATAAGCTGGTCGAAACGCAGGTCGGGGTCGATGTGGTGGTCGACGTGGGTGGTGATCTCGTAGCCGATGGTGCGGTCGAGCCAGCCCAGATGATTCCAGGTGTGATGCAGCCGCGTGGCCGATCCCGGCACGCGCACCAGGCCGTAGTGCTGCAGGTAGTTGAGGGCTTCCAGGAAGAACTTGGCGATCACCTGCGCCGCCAGCGTGAGCACGCCGGCCAGCACGCCGCCGTAGGCGCCCACCGCGAGCGGAATCGCCGCCAGCAGCGCCATTTCCCAGAACAGAAAATTGCGCGGCGACCACAGGCCGGCGCCGGTCACCTCGCGCCGCTTGCGCGCGGCGGCGAGCAGCTCGTCCAGGTTGCGGCGCGTGCAGCGCCACATGAAGGGGTACACCGTGCTGCCGCGCGGCGCGTAGTCGGCATCGGCATCGGTGTCGAAGTGGATGTGGTGCGTGTACAGGTGCGGGATGTCGCGGTGCGCGTCGGCGAAGAACGCGCACATCAGCTTGGCAAGCCCGCGCGAGAACCAATCCTTGCGGTGCATGAGTTCGTGCGCGATCGGCACGTTCGGCACCGCGTTCAGCCACACCAGCGAGCCGACGGCGAGCGCCAGCACCGCCGCCTGCGCGCCGACGCTGTCGACGCCGATGCCGGCGCGCATGCGCCAGGCAAAGGCGGCGTACAGCGCGATCATCAACACGCCGTGCAGGTACAGCGGGATGTCCGCCAGCCACGGGTGGCGGAACCGCCGCACGCCGTGGTCGACCGGCGCGAACTGGGCCAGCACCGCCAGCACCACGAAGGTGCCGAGCCCGGCGCCCATCCACCAGCCGCCGGCGATGAAACCGCCGATGCCGGCCAGTACCGTCAGCGAACACAGGTAGTAACGCAGGTAATCCTTCATCGAAACAATCCTTCGCGGGGAGGCAGAATCACGGAAACACGTTGAGGCTTTTGTTGAGGAACACGTTCTGCTGCACGGTCAGCAGCCGCCGCGCGATGCGCAGCTCGCCGCCGACCCGCCGCAGCAG
>NZ_JAQVGQ010000127.1 GCF_028696615.1 Immundisolibacter sp.
CGTGACCAGGCCCGGTTCAGGCACCGGCGGGGTCCGAATCACCCGCCAGCACCTGCAGCAGCTGCGCCATGTCGGCCGGCAGCGGCGCCTCGAACGTGAGCGGCCGACCGTCGATCGGGTGCGGCAATTGCAGGCGCGCCGCGTGCAGCGCTTGGCGGCGAAAGGCGGCGAGCGCCGCCTGACAGTCGGCGCTGGCACCCGGCGGCAGGCGCAGGCGGCCGTAGGCCGGATCACCCACCACGGCGTGACCGATGCTCGCCAGGTGCACGCGAATCTGATGCGTGCGGCCGGTCTCCAGCATCACCCGCAGCAGCGTGTGATGCGCGAAACGCTGCGCCACCCGGTAGTGGGTGATCGCCTGCCGCCCGCCGGCGCCGACCGCCATGCGCGTGCGGTCGGTGCGGTGGCGACCGATCGGCGCGTCCACCGTGCCGCCGGCGATGATCTGCCCCTGCACCAACGCCAGGTATTCGCGGTGCACCTCACGCGCGGCGAGCAGTTCCACCAGGCGCTTGTGCGCCGGCAGCGTGCGCGCCACCAGCAGCAGGCCGGTGGTGTCCTTGTCCAGACGATGCACGATGCCGGCGCGCGGCAGCTCAGCCAGGCGCGGGTCGTGGTACAGCAGGGCGTTCATGAGCGTGCCGGCCGGATTGCCGGCGCCCGGATGCACCACCAGGCCGGCTGGCTTGTTCACCACCAGCAAATCGGCGTCCTGATGGACGATGTCGAGCGCGATCGCCTCGGCCGGCGCCGTCGGCTCGGCGTTCACCTCGGGTTGCTGCACGCCGATCTGCTCGCCGCCACGCAAGCGGCTGCTCGCCGCCGCCGGCGCGCCGTCGACCGTCACCCGGCCGTCGCGAATCCACGCCTGCAGGCGGCTGCGGGAAAAATCCGGCAGCAACACGGCCAGCACCTGGTCCAGTCGCTGCCCGGCCAGTTCGGGGGGCGTTTGATATAGTTCGCGCGCTTTCATCAGAATCCTGTTCCGCCGTGCAGCGCATTCTAAGGGCGCCCGGCGCGAAGCCACCCGCCCCGAGAACCGCCCGTGTCCCTGTCGCCCCGTGCCGGCCTGCGTCTGTGCTGCCTCGCCCTGCTGCTGGTGCTGGCGGCCTGCGGCGGCGAGCCGGGCACCAAGAAAACCGAGGACCGCACCCAGGGCTGGTCGGTCGAGAAGCTGTACACCGAAGCGCGCAAGGCGCTGCTGGACGGCGGCTACCAGGAGGCCATCGACCTGTACGGCAAGCTCGAGGCCCGCTATCCATACGGCGTCTACTCGCAGCAATCGCTGATCGACATCGCTTATGCCTATTACAAAAACGGCGACGCGGAGCTCGCCATCGAGTCCGCCGACCGCTTCGTGCGCCTGTACCCGCTGCACCCGAACGTGGAGTATGCGTACTACCTGAAGGGCCTGGTGCACTTCAAGCGCGAGGTGTCGATCCTGGAGAAATGGCTGCCGCAAAACCTCGCCGCGCGCGACATGAGCAATGCCCGCCTGGCCTTCGACGACTTCGCCCAGCTGCTGCGCGCCTTCCCGGACAGCCGCTACGCGGCCGACGCCCGCCAGCGCATGGTCTACCTGCGCAACCAGCTGGCCGAGCACGACATCCTGGTGGCGCGCTATTACATGAAGCGCGGCGCCTACGTGGCGGCGGCAGCCCGTGCCCGGCACGTGGTCGAGACCTACCCGCGCAGCGCCTTCACGCCCGACGCGCTGGAGCTGATGGTCAGTGCCTACCGCGCCCTCGGCCTCGACACCCAGGCCAGCGACGCCCTGCGCGTGCTGAACCTGAATTACCCGGACCATCCGGCCACCCAGCGCGCCGGCAAACTGGCCCGCGCCGACTGACGCCGCGCCGCGGCGAGGAGCAAGCCGCCATGTGGGACTTCTTCCAGACCGTACGCCACCGCCACTCGGTGCGCCGCTACCAGCCGGACATGCCGGTGGAGCCGGAAAAGCTGCATGCCATCCTGGAGGTGATGTGCACCGCGCCGTCGGCGGGCGACCTGCAGTCGTACCACGTGTACGTGGTGTCCGACGCAGGCGCACGCACCGGACTGCGGCAGGCGGCGCCGGACCAGACCTTCATCACCGAGGCACCGCTGGCGCTGGTGTTCTGCGCCGACCTGGCGCGTCCGCGCGAACGCTTCGGCGAGCGCAGCGAACTGTTCGCCACGCAGGACGCCACCATCGCCGCCGCCTACGCGCAGCTCGCCGCCGTTGCCGCCGGACTGGCGTCCGCCTGGGTCGGCCACTTCGACGACCAGGCGCTGTGCCGGCAGTTGCAGCTGCCGGCACACCTGCGCCCGGTGGCCATCATCTGCATCGGCTATCCGGCCGAATTGCCGGCGCCCACGCCACGGCGGCGCCTGGACGAGGTGGTGACGCGGCTTTAGCAAGCCAGGGATGGCTTGCCTCCGAATCAAGCGCGTCAAGCGCTTGATTCGGAGGCGGCTGGTTGCGGACATGCGCCGCGACGAGCCGAGTTGAAAAAGGGCGGGAAGCCCTTTTTCAACGACCTGGTAGGCACGCCACCGGCCGGCGACCATCCACAGGCGCGCGGCGCCGGTCGCCGACGCCGGCCAGCGCATGAACGAAACCCGTGACCGGCCGCCAACGAGCCGCCGGCGTCCGCAGGAGGAGTCACCCATGCCCGCCACGAACCCGCAGGTATTCACCCACTGGGGCCTGTTTGCGCCGCAGGTCCGTGACGGCCGCGTCAGCGCGCTGACGCCCTCCCCCTCCGACCCAAACCCGAGCCGCTACGGCATCTCGCTGGTCGACGCCGTGCACAGCCGGCTGCGCATCACTCAGCCGATGGTGCGCGAGGGCTGGCTCGAACGTGGCCCCGGCCCTGGCCCGCGCGGCGGCGAGGCATTCGTGCCGGTGTCCTGGGAGCGGGCGATCGATCTTGTCGCCGGCGAGATCGACCGCGTGCGCGGCACACACGGCAATCCCAGCATCTACGCCGGCTCTTACGGCTGGGGCAGCGCCGGCACCGTGCACGCCGCCCGCCCCCTGCTGCACCGCTACCTGAATTTGCTCGGCGGCTTCACCGACGGTGTCGGCAACTACAGCGCCGGGGCGGCCTTCTACATCCTGCCACACGTGCTGGGCGGACTGGAGGCGTTCGCGGCGCCGACCGACTGGCGCTCCATCGTGGCCGACAGCGAGCTGCTGGTGGCCTTCGGCGGCCTGCCGCTGAAAAACTCGCAGGCCGACCTGGGCGGCGCGGCCCGCCACGAAACCGCCGATTACCTGCGCGCGCTGGCGCGGCGCGGCGTGGAGTGCGTATACATCGGCCCGCTGCGCGAGGACATGCCCGCTGCGCTCGGCGCGCACTGGCTGGCGGCGCGGCCGAACACCGACACCGCCTTCATGCTGGCACTGGCGCACACGCTGTATGTCGAAAACCTGTGGGACCGCGCCTTCGTCGAGCGCTATTGCACGGGTTTCGAGCGCTTTCTGCCGTACCTCACCGGCACCGCCGACGGCCAAGCCAAAGACGCCGACTGGGCGGCCGCCATCACCGAGGTGCCGGCCGACGCCATCCGCGCGCTGGCCCGGCGCATGGCGCACAAGCGCACCTTCATCAACTGCTCGCTGTCGGTGCAGCGCCAGGACCACGGCGAACAGCCGTACTGGATGCTGGTGACACTGGCCGCCATGCTGGGGCAGATCGGCCTGCCGGGCGGCGGCTTTGGCTGCGGCTACGGCACCGGCGGCACCGGCACGCCGCGGCGGCCGTTTCCGGTGCCGCGCCTGCCGACCGGGCGCAACCCCAGCGGGCGCTTCATCCCGGTGGCGCGCATCGCCGACCTGCTGCTGAATCCCGGCGGCGGCTGCCGCTTCAACGGGCAGACGATCGAGTACGCCGACATCCGCCTGGTCTACTGGGCGGGCGGCAATCCCTTCCACCACCACCAGGACCTCGGGCGCCTACTGCGGGCCTGGCAACGGCCCGACACGGTGGTGGTGCACGACGCCTGGTGGACGCCGGTGGCGCGGCACGCCGACATCGTGCTGCCCTGCTGCACGGCGCTCGAACGCGACGACCTGTCGAGCGCCATGCTGGGCACGGACCGCAGCATCGTCGCCAACCGCGCCGCGCTGGCGCCGCTCGGCCAGTCCCGCCCGGAGTACGACATCTTCGCCGCGCTGGCGGCGCGCAGCGGCGTCGGCGACGCCTTCACCGAGGGACGCGATGCCGCCGCCTGGCTGCGGCACCTGTACGAGGAAACCCGCACCGCCGCGGCGCGCGACGGCATCGAGCTGCCGGATTTCGAGCACTTTTGGCAGGCCGGTCAGGTCGAGATTCCACCGCCGCCGCAGCCGCATGTGCTGCTCGGCGCCTTCCGCGCCGACCCCGACCGCAACCGCCTGCGCACGCCGTCCGGGCGCATCGAGGTCTACTCGGCAACCATCGCCGGCTTCGGCGATGCCGACTGCCCGCCGCACCCGATGTGGCTGGAACCGGCCGAGTGGCTGGGCAGCCCGCTGGCCGCGCAGTACCCGCTGCACCTGGTCACCAACCAGCCGGACACGCGCCTGCACAGCCAGCTCGACATGGGGCGCGTGAGCCTGGCCAGCAAGATCGCCGGCCGCGAGCCGCTGCACATGCACCCGGCCGACGCCGCCGCCCGCGGCCTGGCCGACGGCGACGTGGTGCGGGTGCACAACGCCCGCGGGGCCTGTCTGGCCGGCCTGCGCATCAGCGACCACATCCGGCCCGGCGTGGTGCAGATGGCCACCGGCGCCTGGTACGACCCGGCCGAGCCTGGCGTGCCCGGCAGCCCGTGCAAGCACGGCAACCCCAACCTGCTGACGCCGGATCACGGCAGCTCCGCGCTGGCGCAGGCCTGCAGCGCGCAGAGCACGCTGGTGGAGGTGACGCGCTGCGCCGACCCGCCGCCGGTGACGGCCTTCGTGCCGCCGCCGCTCAGGCCGCCGCTGGACTGACCGCCGGTCGCCACAGCGCCAGCGCGCACAGCGCCGCCACCGCCGCCACCGAAGCCCAGGCGCTGGCATAGCCGGGCCCGTCGGCGAGCGCGCCAAACGCGATGGGGCCGAGCACGAAGCCGCCCCAGGCGACGTTGATCAGCAGCCCGACCGCGGTGCCGGCGAGCGCCATGCCGACCGACTCGGCGATCACCACCATCAGCAGCCCCTGCCAGCCCATGGCGCAAAAGCCATACGCCAGGCCGATCAGCCCCACCAGCGCCGGCGGCGCGGTGGGCGACAGCAGCGCCAGCGCCGCCGCGGCGAGCGCCGTGAGCACCATCACCAGCGCCAGAGCGCCGCTGCGATGGTGGGTGAAAAAGCGGTCCGCGATCAGGCCCCAGACCACGCGCCCGAGCGCCGCGGCCAGCAGGGCGCCGCTGAGCAGGCTGCCGGCCAGCGTCGCCGGCAGGTGCTGGCGGTCGGTCAGGAACAGCACGAAAAACGTGGTCATGGCGATCTGCGCATAGGCGATGAACGGCGCCAGGCATAGCAGGCGCACGAAAGGACGGTTGCGCAGGAACTGCCCGGCCACGGCCTTCAGGCCGCGCGGCCGGGACGCGCCCGGCGCCGCCACGCCGACCGGCGCCTCGCGGTACAGAACCCCGCTCGCCACGGCCGCCAGCGCGGCACCCGCCGCCACCGTCAGCACCGCGCCGCGCCAGCCGAAAGGTTGCGCCAGCCCGGGCAGCAGCGCCGCCGCCAGCGCCGCGCCCAGCATGTTGCCGGTTTGGCGCAGGCCCATGGCGGTGGCGCGCCGCTGCGGCGGGAACCAGTGCAGCACGCCGCGCGCCCCCGCCTGGTTGATGGCGCCGTTGCCAAGGCCGCACAGTCCGGCCAGCACCGTCACGGCGCCGAGCGTGCCGGCGCGGCTGAGCAGCGTGAGCGGAACGGCCATCGCGAGCAGACTGGCCAGCAGCAGCCAGCGGCCGTCGATGCGGTCCGCCAGCACGCCGGCCGGCAGCGCCATCAGCGCGCCCACCACGTAAAAGGCCGACTGCACGGCGCCGAACTGCGCCTTGCCGACGCCGAGCTCGGCCACCATGAACGGCGCCAGCGGCCCCCACAGATAGGCCCCGCAGGACATGGCGACCTGGCCCAGCATCAGCAGCGCCAGCATGCTCCAGGCGTTGCGCCAGGCCATGCTCAGGCCGCCGGCCAGGGCAGCTTGGACGGATCGACGCGCAGGCGCTCGCGCAGCGCGGCCTTGGCAATCTTGCCGGTGGCGCCCTTGGGCAGTTCGTCCACGAACAGCACCGCCTTGGGCTGCTCGAAACGCCCCAGGCGCGGCTTGCAGAACGCCAGCAGGTCGTCGGCGCTGGCGGTGTGGCCGGGCTTCAGGCTCACGATGGCCACCACCGCCTCGCCCCAGTCCGGGTGCGGCGCGCCCACCACCGCCACCTCGCGCACCGCCGGGTGCTCGGCCAGCACCGCCTCCACGGTCACCGGGTAGACGTTGTAACCGCCGGTGATGATGAGGAATTTCTTGCGGTCGGTGAGGTAGAGATAACCGTCCGCGTCGAAGCGGCCAAGATCGTGCGTGCGCAGCCACGGGCCGTTGTACAGCTCGGCGTTCTCGTCCGGGCGATTCAGGTACCCCGGAATGGTGACCGATCCCTGCACCCAGATCTCGCCCACCTCGCCGGTGGACAGCTCGTCACCGCGCTCGCTGCGGATCGACAGATCGACATGCAGCGCCGGCCGGCCGCAGGAGGTGAGCAGCTCCTGGCGGCCGTCGAGGGCCTTCAGGTGATCCTCGTGCTGCAGGAAGGTGAGCCAGCCGGCCGTGGCCTCGGTGAGACCATAGAGCTGGATCAGCTCGCAGCCGAGCTGGGACAACGCCGTGCGGATGAGCTGCGGGGTGGCCGGCGAGGAGCCGTAACTGACCATGCGCAGCGCGGACAGATCGTGGTGCCCGGCGGCGTGGTGTTCCAGCACCCGCTGCAGCATGGTCGGCACGAAGATGCCGCAGGTGGCGCGGTGCTCGGCGAGCAGCTCGAGACTCTTGCCGGCCTCGAAGTCGCCGTCCGGCAGCAGCACCGTCATGCCGTTGACCAGCCCCAGCGACGCGCACAGCAGCGGCACGCCGGCCATCGGAAACGGCGCAAAGTAGATGTCCGACTGGCGAAGGCCCAGCATCAGGCTCGAATAAACCAGCGCGTCGCGCACGCCGCGCTGCGTCCACAGCGCGCCCTTGGGCAGCCCGGTGGTGCCGGTGGTGTAGCTGATGGCGACCAGATCGTCCTCGGCCAGCGCCGGCAGCGTCGGCTGCTGGTCGGCGGCGGCCAGCAGCGTCTCGTAGTCGAGCGCCTGGCCGTGCCCGGCGCCAAAGCCGATCACGATGAGTCCCTCGCGGCGCAGGGCGTCGAGTTCATCCGCCAGCAGCCCCACGCAGGCGGCTTCGACCAGCAGCACCTTGGCCGCCGAGTCGTGCAGCAGGTGCAGCATCTCGCGCGGCGCGTAGCGCCAGTTGATGCCCACGCGCAGCGCGCCGAGCTTCAGGCACGCGAACCAGTGCTCGAGCACCTCGACGCGCTCGTGCGCCAGCACCGCGCACACCTCGCCCTTGCCCAGCCCAAGCCGCTGCAGCGCGGCGGCCAGGCGCGTCGACCGCCGCTCCATGTCGCCCCAAGTGCGCCGGCGCGCGCCGTCGATGAAGGCGGTGCGGTCGGCCAGCGCCGCGCCCGCCCGGCGCAGCAGATCACGCGGCAGGATCATGCTCGTACCCCTCCTCGATTCGATCAGTCGAAAACCCACCTGGAATAGCTCGACCCGCCGCCGTGATCCCGATCCCCCACCCGGTTGCCGCCTGGGGCACCATGGGGCGCGACGGTTCGCACTTGAACGAGGTT
>NZ_JAQVGQ010000128.1 GCF_028696615.1 Immundisolibacter sp.
TGCCGCCCTCCTGGGTCGAGCGGTACAGGCCGAACGTGCAGTGGAACAGGTGCAGCAGGCTCGCGTGGTACGGGTCGCGCAGGTTCTCGGCGTAGACCTTCCAGTTGGCGTTCATGTACTGGCGAGTGGTACCGAGCACGCGCAGCGGGCGATTGAAGATGCGCTTGACGTAGTGTGCGGCGGTGGCGCCGATGTGGGGCTCCACCGCCGGTAAGGTGTCGTCGAAAGTGGCGAACACCAGGCCCTGGTAGTCCTCCACGCGCAGCTTGCGCAAACCGTGCTCAGCCAGATCGAAATCGGCCGGATAGCCGCCCTTGCCGCCCAGGCCCTTGCGGAACGGCACACCGACCAGATTGCCGGCCGCGTCATACGCCCATTGGTGATAGACGCAGGTGTGGGTGCCGTTCGGGCCCACGTTGCCGCGCAGCTCACGGCACACCAGCGCGCCGCGGTGCGCGCAGCGGTTCACCCAGGCGTGGATGGCGCCGTCGGCGCCGCGCGTCATTACCACCGGCGTGTCGCCGACGAAGGTGGCCTTGAAGTCGCCGGGGCTCGGGATTTCCGCCGCCAGTCCCAGAAAATTCCAGGCCGGGCCGCGGAAGATGCGTTCCTGCTCGAGCGCGTACAGGTCGGGGTCGGTGTAGACCCGATACGGCACGCGGCTGACACCCAGGGCGGGCCAGTCGAGTCGTGCCGCGGCAACAGATGTGGCGGGCGCGTTCATGGACGTCTCCTCCAGCGGCGGTGCGTCGGACCAATCTACGCCTGCCCCGTGCCGCCGTGAAGCCCGCGGCGCCACAGGGCCGAACAGCCGTTGGGTTTTTGCACGCTTGACGGCGGTCAATGGCCACCCCCACTGCCTACCCACAATGCCTGCACCTGAACGTCGATACGAGGTGCCGCCCATGTCTACCGCCGTTGCCACGGCCCCTGTCACCACCAGCCGGCAGGAGGTCGAAGACCTGATCCATGCCTACGTGCAGTGCATCGACGACGACCGGCTCGAGGAGTGGCCGGATTTCTTCACCGACGAGTGCGTGTACAAGGTCATCCCGCGCGAGAACGCCGACCTCGGCCTGCCGGTGGCGGTGATGTTCTGCGACAGCAAGGGCATGCTGCGTGACCGCATCGTGGCGCTGCGCAAGGCCAACATCTACGCGCCGCACTTCTACCGCCACCTGGTCAGCAACACCCGCATCCTGGGCGAGCAGGGCGGCGTGATCACGGCGCAGACCAACTACGGCGTGTTCCAGACTCTGCTGGATGGGGAAACGCGCGTCTACAACACCGGCAAGTACGTGGACAAGATCGTGCGCGTGAACGGGCAGCTGCGCTTCAAGGAGAAGCTGTGCGTGTTCGACACTTACCGCATCCAGACCCTGATGGTCACCCCTATCTGAGCCGTTTTTCCAAGGAGTAATCGATCATGGACGCACGCGTGAAACGGACCGGCGGACTCATCTGGCCGGAAGAGGGTGTCTGCTCGGCGGTGCCGTACGGCGTTTTCACCGAGCAGGCGGTGTACGACGAGGAGCAGGCGCGCATCTACCGTGGGCCGACCTGGAATTTCATCGGCTTGGCGGCCGAAGTGCCGAACGCCGGTGACTACAAGGCCACCTTCGTCGGCGACACGCCGGTAGTGATGACGCGCGACGACCAGGGCGCCATCCACGCCTGGGTGAACCGCTGCGCGCACCGCGGCGCGCTGGTGTGCCGTGAGCTGCGCGGCAACAACGCCGCCGGCACGTATACCTGCGTGTACCACCAATGGTCGTTCGACGCCAAGGGCGATTTGGTGGGTGTGCCGTTCCGCAAGGGGCTGGGCGGCAAGGGCGGCTACCCGGCCGACTTCGACATGAAGCAGCACGGCCTGCGCAAGCTGCGGGTGGAGAACTACCACGGCGTGGTGTTCGCCACCTTCGACGAGACCATGCCCGGCGTGCAGCAGTACTTGGGCGCCGGCGGTGCGGTGGACGAGCACCTGCAGCGCATTTTCAAGGGCCGCGACATCGAGGTCATCGGTCACGCCCGCCAGTACATCCCGAGCAACTGGAAGTTCTATGCCGAGAACACCAAGGATCCCTACCACGCCAGCCTGCTGCACCTGTTCCACATGACCTTCGGCCTGTACCGGTCGAGCCAGGTGGGCGGGGTCAAGATCACCGGCGGCTGGCACACGGTGCTGTTCTCGCGCTCGGGTACCGACACCGAGGAAGCCATCGCCGAGACCAAGGACTCGAAGCTGCGCACCTACCAGGCCGACACCTACACGCTGGACGACCCTTCGCTGCTGAAGGGCCGCAAGGGCGAATGGGGCGACGACATCACGCTGGTGATCATGTCGTTGATGCCGAACCTGGTGATCCAGCAGATCCAGAACACACTGGCGGTGCGCCAGATCGTGCCCAAGGGCCGCGATGCCTTCGAGCTGGTGTGGACCTTCTTCGGCTACAAGACCGACGACGAAGAGCTGCGCAACATCCGACTGAAGCAGATCAACCTGATCGGCCCGGCCGGGTTGATCTCGATGGAAGACGGCGAATCGTCGGTCATCTGCCAGCAGGCGGTGGTGCGCGACCAGAACGAGTGGTCCTGCATCGAGATGGGCGGCCGCGACGTCGCCGACGCGGACCACCTGGTCACCGAGACCACCATTCGCGCGTTCTGGAAGGAATACCGCAAGCTGATGGGCTACTGAAGCAAGAGCCAACCCAGCCCCCGCGGGCCGGCGCCATCGTTGCGGCGCCGGCCCGCGGGGGCTTTGTCGTTTCTGAACACGCCGATTCAGTCGGCGTCTGGAAAACGCTGATCCATTCAGCGCTGTTCGTCCGCGGCAGGGAGGCCAAGGACGCGCTAACAGGCAAGCCAGGGTGGCTTTGCCCCCCAATCAAGCGCGTCAAGCGCTTGATTGGGGGGGGCTCGTTGCGGACATGTTGCCGCGACGAGCCGAGTTGAAAAAGGGCAGGAAGGCATTTTTCAACGGCCTGCTAAGCGTTGACCTGGCCGTTGAAAGACGGCTTTCAACGGGCTGGTAGGGCAATACCGGGGTCGGCTTGCACGCTGAACCAACACACGTCGAGTGCTGGATCGGTCGGGCGCCGCGGACACCCTGCGCACACTTCGCTCATACCCGGTGCTGCGCAACCGCGTCACGCGTCACGCCAGTGCCTTATCTCCTTGATCTCCGGACGCCATGCGGGCGTCAGGCGCGCCGGGTGAGCCGGGTCGGCGTTGGGCCAAAAAAAACCCCGGCGCGCGGCCGGGGTTGCAGATGGGCTACGGAATCAGGCGCCGCTTGGCGTGGGCGTGGCGTTGCCCGCGGTGCCTGATTGCTTGGCGTGGAACTGGTGATGCAGTTCGATGTTGTCCGGCGCCAGCGCAAAGGCTTTCTGGTAGCTCACGTTGTGCTTGGCGTGCTCGTCGTAGCGCAGGTACCAGACGCGGTGCATCTTGTAGAACGGCACCGTCGGGTACAGGTGATGGATCAAGTGGTAGTTCTGGTATACCAGCAGCGGCGTCAGCAGCCATTCCCAACCCATGCGCATGGTGGTGGCGAGGTACGGGTCCTCGTGGTGGCTGACCAGCGCCGGGTGGTGCGGCAGGATCACGAACACCACCGCGATCAGGAACAGCGAGATGCGGGTCGGGATGAACCACAACCAGAACAGCTCGTAGCCGTAGCCCATGGCGATCAGCGTGCCCACCACCGCCACCAGGCCGGTGTAGAACACGATCAGCTCTTTCTTGTGCTTCTTCACCAGGTGCTGGCCACGGGTGAAGAAGTACCAGATGTACCAGATGTCGAAGAACGCCCAGCGCAGCGGCGCCTGCCAGCGGGGCGCGTCGTGCTCGAAGCGGTCCGGGTCCTCGGGGCCGTTGGCGTGGATGTGGTGCTGGTTGTGCAGCCAGCGCAGCGCCACCATCGGCGCGTACGGAAACAGGAACAGCAGCGACACGTCGGCGATCAGCTCGTTCAGCCAGCCGATGCGCGAGATGGCGCGGTGGGCGCCGTCATGGATGGGGCTGAACAGGCCGTAGCTGAGCAGGCCATTGATGATGCCGCCCGCCCAGTAGCTCAGATGGCCGGTCAGACACTGGTGCCACACGACGGCCATGCCGCCGAGCATCAGTACCGCCAGCAGCGCGGTGGGTATGGCCAGGGTAGGAGCGCGCATGTACTCGCGCAGCAGCGTTTCGCTGGGGCTCAGGGTGCGGGTGGACATCGTTCCTCATCTCCTTATGGGGCAGCGTCCGAGTGGGGGGCAAGGCGCCCTGTGCGCATCATCACCGGCGGCGCGGCGCGTATCTTGACGGTCGTCAATGCAGGCGGTCGGCCAGCCAGTGGGCCATGTCGGTGCGCACCTGGCGGCCCACCTCCAGCACGCCGGCCATGGAGGCGAAGCCGTGGATCATGCCGTCGTAGCGGGCGAGCGTGGTCGGCACGCCGGCGTCGGCCAGACGCTTGGCGTACGCCTCGCCCTCGCTGCGCAGGACGTCGAATTCGGCCGTCACCACCAGCGCCGGTGGCAGGCGGCCAAGGTCTTTGGCAAGCAGCGGCGACACGCGCCAGTCCTGCGCCGAGGCGGGGTCGGCGAGGTAGTGGTCGCGAAACCACACCATGGCGCCGGCGGTGAGTCCATAACCCTCGCCGCAGGCGGCGTAGGACTCGCCTTCCAGGTGTGCCATGTCGGTGACCGGGTAGATGAGCAACTGCGCGGCGAGCGGGATGCCGGCGTCGCGCGCCGCGAGCGCGCTGACGGCTGCCAGATTGCCGCCAGCGCTGTCGCCGCCCACCGCCAGGCGTGCGGCGTCGATGCCGAGCCCTGCCGCGTTGGCGCTCGCCCAGCGCGTGGCCGCGATGGCGTCGTCCGCCGCGGCCGGGAAGCGGTGCTCCGGCGCCAGGCGGTAGTCGATGGCCAGCACCGCGCAGCCGGCCTGGGCGGCCAGATCGCGGCACAGGTCGTCGTGGCTGTCGAGGTCGCCGATCACCCAGCCGCCGCCGTGGAAGAACAGCAGACCCGGCAGCGCGCCGTCGGCGCTCGGCCGGTACAGGCGCGTCCTGATCGCGCCGGCCGGGCCGGGGATGGGCAGATCGCGTACCACCGCCAGCGGCGTGGCCGGGCCGGCGGTCATTTTGAGCTGCATGCGAAAGCCGATGCGCACCTGTTCCGGCGTCAGCACCTCGATGGGCGGCGGATTCATGGCGGCGAGCTGCGCCAGGTGCGCGGCCACTTGCGGATGCAGCCGGCCGGACAGCGGACGGGTGAGCACGGCGGTGAGGTCTTGGTGCATGGGGAATACCGCGGTCACAGCAGGAAGGTGAGATTGTCGATGGCCATGTCGCTTTGCGTCAGCAGCACGGTTTTGGCCTTGATCTTGAAGCCGTCGCCATCCGGCAGCAGGCGGTGCTGGCTGACGCCGGACCAGATGTCCTGGCGGCCGCGGCGCAGTTCCGCCAGCACGAAGTTGGTGCGTGTGTGCACCTCGCCCTCGCGCACTTCGAAACGCAGGTTGCCGACCACCCGGCGCATGCGCGAGCGCGGCCGCTGGCTGTGCGCGGCCGGACTCATGAGCCGATACACGCGGTCTTCGAGCCGCGCGCGGTCGTCGTAGATGATGGACACCTGCCGCGCGGGGTCGGTGCTGTCGGCGTCGCGGTCGTTGCAGGGCACCCAGTAGCAGCACACGGGCGCCCACAGGGCGAGCCAGTCCTCGACCTTCAGGTCGTCGAGCAGGTCGGCCTCGTGGAACAAAAACGCCTCCACGGCGTCGCGGGTGATGTTCACGCTCAGCCCTCCGCCATCAGCTTGAGCCAGCCGCGCAGCTGGCCACGCTGGGTGGTTTCGTCGCCCACCAGACCCACGCGCGTGCCGTCCGGCTCCACCCGCTCGCGGTTCAGGCCGCGGGCGAGGTAAAGCCAGGGCTCGACCGTTGCCTGCAGGCCCTCCTGGTTGCGCTCGAACAGCTCGGCGTCGTCCGGCGAGCCGGCGCCGGCCGGGCCGTAGAACGACTCGTGCTGGCGCAGTCGCAGCGCGTTGATGCTGGGCGGCACGCCCTTGAGCAGGCCGGGGAACATCAGCACCTCGGTGTCGTCCACCGCCAGCGGGCGCAGCAGGCGAATCTGCACGCCGATCAGTTGCAGGTTGGGGTAGATGCCGACGTGCGGGTCGCCGGCCCAGGCCAGCAGCTCGCGCCCGCGCTCGGCGCCATAAGCCTCGAACATGCTCTGGATGTACTCCTCGCCCTGCGGCTGCTTGCGCAGGGTGGTGAGGTAACGCTCCAGGTGCGCCATGCGGCCGGGGAAGAAATCCAGCAGCACGTGGCCGTTGCCAAGATCGCGCGTGAGGTTGCCGGACTCGTCCGCGAACGGGTCGCCGTGGTGGGTGTCGGCCATGTTGCCGCCCTGGCGCCGCCGCCAGGCGTCCAGCACCGAGCGGTGCGTGTAGTGCGGGTGGTAGCCGTCCATGCCGACGAACTTCCAGTTGCCGCGGTAGCGCGTGCGGTGCACGCCGGCGGTGACCTCGATCTGCCCGCTGGGCGAGGCGTCCATGTAGATGTCGAGGTACTTGGCGGCCGGCCCCAGGTGCTCGGCGAGCGAGGGGCCGGTGGGGGCGAGGCTCGCAAACACGAAGCCGCGGTAGATTGCCTGGCGCGGCGCGGGAGTCAGGCCCAGATCGTCCTTGCAGAAATCCGCCCCGTAGCCGGCCGGCCCCGGCACGTCCTGCAGGGCGCCGGTGTTGCGGAACACCCAGCCGTGGTACCAGCAGGTGAAAAAGCGCGCGTTGCCGGTTTCGCTTTCGCACACCGTCATGCCGCGGTGGCGGCAGCGGTTCATGAACACGCGCACCTGGCCATCCTCGCCGCGCACCATGACGACCGGCTGGCGGCCGAGCGTGGTGGCGCGGTAGTCGCCGGGGTTGGGCAGCTCCGCCTCGTGGCCGACGCACAGCCAGGTGCGGTGAAAGATGCGCGCCATTTCTTGCTCGAAGATGGCAGGATCGGTGTAGATGGCGCTGTGCACGCGCTCGCGCTGCACCAGGTGCGTGTAGTCGGACACGCTGTGCGGGGCGTTCATGGCGGTGTCTCCGGTGGCCGGGCAGGCGCAAAAAATAGCACGCGACACCTGCCGATCGTTCGGTCGGTTGGCGGGTCTATGATGGGCGTCGGGCGGGACGCCGGTCTGCGCCCTTGGCAGGCCAGGGATGGCTTGCCCGCCAATCAAGCGCCTCAAGCGCTTGATTGGCGGAGGCTCGTTGCGGACATGTGCCGCGACGAGCCGAGTTGAAAAAGGGCAGGAAGCCTTTTTCAACGGCCTGTTAGATAACGAACGATACCCACCCGAGGAGGCCCCGATGAGCCAGCCCAACGGCGCCGAAGTCCTGATCGACATCCTGAACGGTTACGGCGTGGAGGCGATCTTCTCGTCACCCGGCTCGGAATGGCCGCCGCTGTGGGAAGCGCTGGCGCGCCGCGCCGCCGCCGGCCAGCCAGCGCCCCGCTATTACAACGCCCGCCACGAGGATCTGGCCATCGGTCAGGCGATGGGCTACGCGCGCGCCAGCGGCCGGCTCGGCGTGTGCCTGATCCACGCCACCGTGGGCACGCTGCACGCCGCCATGGGCATCCGCGCCGCGTACCACGAGCAGATTCCGCTGCTGGTGCTGTCGGGCGAGTCGGTGACCTTTGGCGAAGGGCCGGATGCCTGGGTCGGCGCGCAGTGGGGGCGCTTTCTGGCCGATCACGGCGGGCCGGCGCGGCTGGTCGACGCCTATGTCAAATCGAGCTTTGGCCTCAACACCCCGGCGGTGCTGGCCGGCGCCGTGCA
>NZ_JAQVGQ010000129.1 GCF_028696615.1 Immundisolibacter sp.
TATTTCCGCCGCTGTCAGGACGAGGTGTGGAGCCGGCTGCGCCGCTGCTGTTAACAGGCTGTTGAAAAAGGGCAGTCCTGCCCTTTTTCAACTCGCCGCGCCCGGCACCTGTCCGGGCGCGGCTCCGACAAATCAAATACCTGCGTATTTGATTTGCGCGCGAGGCATCCCGCCTCGCGGGCGCAGGCCGTTTTTCAACGGCCTGTTAAAGCCGGTGCGGCGCCGCCCGGTTTACGCCATGGCCAGCGCGCACGACTGCGGATGGGCGTTTCTGGTCCCTCAGGCGCGGATGGACAGCAGGCTGCCGGCCGGGGCGGTCAGGGCCAGGGTGATGAATTCAACGCCAAGTTCGTACCGGTCGGGACTGGCACTGGGCCGGCAGTCGACCACCCGCGCCAGGGCGTCGAACAGCGGCGTTTTGAGCGCCATGAGCGTGTCGGGAGGCAAGCGCTCATCGGCCGTCAGCCGCGCCCCGCGGGGTGAAAAATCGTGCAAGCGGGCGGCGCGCGGCGCTCTGCCGCCGCGCAGGAAATACTCCACCGTTGCGGCCATGGGTTGCCGCTCGAAGGCGCGCCGGGTGGCGTTCAGGCGCCGCGCCGCGGGTGGTGTGGACAAGGGGCTGGCGCAGGACGGACAGCGGCGGCTGCGTGGCCCGGCTGACGGTGTCGGCACGGGCGTGTCGCAAAAAGGACAGGCGCTCAGCGCCGGTGACGGGCGTTGCGTTGCCGCCGACTGGCAATGGGCGGCGGTCGCGTCGGCCAGCTGACGATCGTACTGCGCGCGCCGGCTCGGGTCGGACAACACCGCATAAGCCTCGTGCAGCTGGCGGCTGTCGGGGTCGTGCGGGTGCGCATGCCGGGTTTGTAGCAGCGCCCGATAGGCGGCGTTTATCACCGCGTCGGGCGCATCCGGTCGCACGTATAAAACTTGGTAATGGCTGCGCCGGGTGGGGTGTGTCATGGGTCCGCTGGTGCTCGCGCGGCGGCCACCGGCGCCAGATCGGCCGGGGCTGGGGTAAACTCACTCATTCCCGGCAGGCGCCGCATTGCGACCCTGCCCGTCCAACGCGGCGCCACGGTGCCGCTGTCGTCTCGACCCGTTCGGGGCCGCTGATGCGGTGCGCCCGGCGCGGTCTTCATCACGAAGGATTATCCATGCCCTTTGCGACGCTTGGCCTGCGTGCCGAGCTGTGTCGGGCCGTTGCCGCACGCGGCTACGCCAACCCCACTCCCATTCAGCAGCAGGCGGTGCCGGTCATTTTGGCCGGCCAGGACGTGCTGGCCGCCGCTCAAACCGGCACCGGCAAGACGGCCGGCTTCGCGCTGCCGCTGCTGCAGCGCCTGGCCGAGTCGTCGCGGCCGCTGCGCCCGCGCTCGGTGCGGGCGCTGATCCTCACGCCGACCCGCGAGCTGGCCGCCCAGGTCAGCGCCAGCGTGGCCGACTACGGACGCGAGCTGCGCCTGAAAAGCGCGGTGGTGTTCGGCGGCGTCGGTTTCAATCCGCAGGTCACCGCGCTGGCGCGCGGCCTCGACGTGCTGACCGCCACGCCGGGCCGGCTGCTGGATCACCTGCAGCAGGGCACGGTGGCGCTGGACGCGGTCGAGATCCTGGTGCTGGACGAGGCCGATCGCATGCTCGACATGGGCTTCATCCGCGATATCCGCCGCATCGTCGAGCGCCTGCCGAAGGCGCGCCAGACGCTGTTGTTTTCGGCCACCTTCACGGCCGACATCCGCGCGCTGGCGGCGCAGTTTCTGCGTGATCCGGCGCAGATCGACGTGGCGCCGCGCAACACTACCGCCGCACGAATCGCCCAGGAGGCGTATGCCGTCGATCACGGTCGCAAGCGCGAGCTGCTGTCGTGGATGGTCGGCAGCAACAATTGGCGCCAGGTGCTGGTGTTCGCACGGACCAAGCACGGCGCCAACCGCCTGGCCGAGCAGCTGCAGAAAGATGGGCTCGAAAGCGCCGCCATCCACGGCAACAAGAGCCAGGGCGCACGCACGCGGGCGCTGGCGGCGTTCAAGAGCGGCGAGCTGCGCGTGCTGGTAGCCACCGACATCGCCGCCCGCGGTCTGGACATCCACCAGCTGCCTCTGGTGGTGAACCACGACCTGCCGCAGGTGCCCGCCGATTACGTGCACCGCATCGGTCGCACCGGGCGGGCTGGCCATGACGGGCGGGCCATTTCGTTGGTGGCGCCGGATGAGATGGACCTGCTGCAGGGCATCGAGCGGCTCATCAAGCAGCGCCTTGCGCCGCAGGTGTTGCCCGGTTACGAGCCGTCGGCGGCCACGCCCGCTCGGTCTGGCGAGCCGGCGCGTGCACCCGGCCGCGGGCCGCGGCGACAGGGGCGACGCTGAACGGCGGGCTGGCACGGTGTTTTCTTCGGACCGCAGGTTGCCCTGGCGATGCTGATCGCCACCTGGAACGTCAACTCCCTGCGCGTGCGCCTGCCGCAGTTGCTCGACTGGCTTGCCAAGGCGCAGCCGGACATCGTCGGCCTGCAGGAAACCAAGCTGGTTGACGAGGAGTTCCCGCAGGCGGAGCTGGCGGCGGCCGGCTATCGGGCGCTGTTCACCGGCCAGCGCACGTACAACGGCGTGGCCTTATTGAGCCGGCAGCCGGCACAGGAGCCGCTGCTGGCGCTGCCCGGCCGGCCGGCCGACGAGCAAAAGCGCTTTCTGGCGGCGAATTTCGGCGCCCTGCACGTGGTGAACGCCTACGTGCCCAACGGCAGCGCCGTCGGCTCGGACAAATACGCCTACAAGCTCGACTGGCTGGCCGATTTCCGCCATTACCTGGAAACGGCGCTGCAGCGCCGGCCAAAGCTGCTGGTGATGGGCGATTTCAACATCGCGCCGGCGGACATCGACGTGCACGACCCGGCCGCCTGGGAAGGTCAGGTGCTGATCAGTCCGGCCGAACGGCAGGCGCTGGCCGGTATTGCGGCGTTGGGCTTGCACGACGCGTTCCGGTACCTGAATCCGGACCTGCAGGCGTTCACCTGGTGGGACTACCGCGGCGGCGGCTTTCGCCGCAACCACGGTCTTCGCATCGATCACATCCTGGTCAGCACGCCGCTGCTGGCGGCTTGCCGCAGCTGCCGGGTGGAGCTGGAGCTACGCCGCGCCGAGCGGCCTTCGGATCATGCGCCGCTACTGCTGGAGCTGGACGATTCGGCGCTGGCCTGACGGGCCGTCGAAAAACGGCCTGCCCAGGGGGCTGTTTTTACTCAGAGGTTCTGTCCGGGGCACGATGCCCCGGCACGACGCAACGCCGTAAGGCGTTGCGTCATGGAGCGCCGCGCGGGCCTGTACCGCGCGGCAGCGAGCTGAAAAATTCCATGGATGGAATTTTTCAGCATCACCAGAATCCCCGGCTACTCGTCGGCGATCCCCAGTTCCTTGATCTTGCGCGTGAGCGTGTTGCGGCCCCAGCCGAGCAGCAGGGCGGCATCCTGCCGGCGCCCGCCGGTGCGCTCCAAAGCCACGCCGATCATGAGCCGCTCGAAGGCGGGCGTCAGATCGTTCATCACGCCGCGCTCACCGCGTGCCAGCAGGCTGATGGCGCTGCGCCGCAGCGCGCTTTGCCAGTCATCGTCGATGCTGGCGGGAGCGCCGCTGACCTCGTCCGGCAGGTCATCGACGCGTATTACCTGGGTCGGCGTCATCACCGTCAGCCAGCGGCAGACGTTTTCGAGCTGACGCACGTTGCCCGGCCAGTCGAAGTGGCTGAGCCGCTCCAACACCTCGGCGGACGGGGTTTTGCAGTCGACCTGCAGTTCCCGTGCGGCCCGGGCTAAAAAATGCTGCACCAGGGCCGGGATGTCCTCGCGCCGTTCGCGCAGCGGCGGCACACGGATGCGCACCACGTTCAGGCGGTGCAGTAGATCCTCACGGAACTTGCCGGCCTGCACCTGCTGCTCGAGGTTCTGGTGCGTGGCGGCGATCACGCGCACGTCCACCTGCAGCGGCGCATGGGCGCCCACGCGGTAGAACTCGCCTTCCTGCAGCACGCGCAGCAGTCGCGTTTGCAGCTCGGCCGGCATGTCGCCGATCTCGTCCAGGAACAGCGTGCCGCCGTGCGCCTGCTCGAAGCGGCCGCGCCGCAGCGCCTGGGCGCCGGTGAAGGCACCGCGCTCGTGGCCGAACAGTTCGGACTCGAGCAGTTCGCGGTTGATGGCGGCCATGTTGAGCGCGATGAACGGCCCGCCGCTGCGCGGGCTGTGGCGGTGCAGGGCGCGCGCGATCAGCTCCTTGCCGGTGCCGGACTCGCCGGTGATGAGCACGTTGATGCTGGAGCGCGACAGCCGGCCGATGGCGCGGAACACTTCCTGCATGGACGGCGCCGAGCCGATCATGTCCGACGGCGCCGTCGACGCCGCCGGCTGCGGCGTGCTGGCGTCCTCGCGCCGCTGGGCGAGGGCGCGGCTGACCAGGTCGACGGCCTCGTCCACGTCGAAGGGCTTCGGCAGATGTTCGAAAGCGCCACCCTGGAAGGCCGACACGGCGCTGTCGAGGTCGGGATAGGCGGTGGTGATGATGACCGGCACCGTCGGCGCGCGCTCGCGCAGCTCGGCCAGCAGGTCGAACCCGCTGCGCCCGGGCATGCGCACGTCGGACACGATCACGTCCGGCTCGTCGCCGGCCAGCGCCGCGCTGGCGCGTTCGGCGTCTTCGAATTCGATGGCCTGAAAGCCGGCGTTGTGCAGCGCCCGGCACAGCACCCAGCGGATGGATCGGTCGTCGTCCACGACCCAGACGCGTCCCTGGCGGTTCATCGGTGTTCTCCCGCGATCGGCAGCAGCACGGAAAACACGGTGTTTCCCGGCTCGCTGTGAAAGTTGATGCAGCCTTCGTGCCGACTGATCAGTGATTGCGCGATCGACAGGCCAAGCCCGGTGCCGGTAGGGCGGCCGGTGATCAAAGGATGAAAAATCTGCTCGCGCAGGTGCTCGGGCACGCCCGGGCCGTTGTCGATCACGTCCACTTGCACCAGCAGGCGGTGGTGGCGGCCGGCGATGGTCACGCGCCGACGCACGCGCGTGCGCAGCAGCACCCGGCCGGGGCGGCAGCCGGCCTCGTCCACCGCCTGCACGGCGTTGCGCACCAGGTTCAGGAACGCCTGGATCAGCTGTTCGCGATCGGCCCACAGATCCGGCAGGCTGGGGTCGTAGTCGCAGTCGATGCGGATGTCAGGCGGCAGGTCGGCGCCGACCAGGGTACGTACCCGCTCGAGCACCTCATGCACGCTGACACGTGCCATCTCTGGGGCGAGCTCGGAGCTGAGCATGCGGTCGACCAGGTGCTTCAGGCGGTCGGCCTCGCCGATGATGATTTGCGTGAACTCGGTCAGGTCCGGGTCGGCCAGCTCGCGCTCGAGCAGCTGGGCGGCGCCGCGCAGGCCGCCGAGGGGGTTTTTGATCTCGTGCGCCAGGCCGCGCAGCATCAGCCGATTGGCTTCCTGCTGCGCCAGCAGTTGGCTTTCGCGCTGGGCATCACCGAGCGGGCCGGTGGCGGCGATTTCCAGCACTAGCCGGTGCGATCCGGTGGCATCGAGGGGCGTCAGCCAGCAGTCCAGACGCTTTGCCGGGCCGCCCGGCGGCGCGAACGGCAGGTCGTGTTGCAGCACCGGCTGCTGGCGCTGCAGGGTTTCGGTGAGCATCGCCGGCAGGCCCGGCACGTGCAGCAACGATTCGAGCGGCTGGCCGCGCAGTTGGCGCGCGCTGGCGCCGAGCAGCACTTCGGCGGCCTGGTTGAGATAAGTGACGCGTAGTTCGGCGTCGATCACCACCACCGCAGTCTGTAGATTGTCCAAGACCAGTTGTCCGACCTGGTCGTCGGCGGGGGCACTGTTGTCCGGCGAGGTGTGCATGCGGCGCATCACGGGGTAGGCCGTGTCGCCAGCACCCGCGTCAGGGACGCGCTGGCGGGCGGCGAGCGGGCAGGTTCAATGACTGGCGCTTGAAGTGGAAACGAACCGGCGCGCTGCGTTTCAGTTCGCGGCCGCTGGCGTCGCGGATGACGACGGCCAGTTCATAGGTGTCCGGATCGAGACCGCTGAGCGCAAACTCATTGCCGGCGACGCCGTCGCCCTGGGCGACGCCATTCAGGATCGGTACCAACAGGTGTCCTTTTGCGAGCGGCGGCTCGATCTGGGTCTGAACCTTGACCGGCCCGTCGGCAAACCAGAACACGTCGTCGTTTTTCGGCGCCGTGATCTTGAGGGTGGTGTAAATGGTTTTGACGTTGTCTTCGTCGACGGCCGGCGCCGCGGCGGGCGGGCGCGGGCTTAGCGGTGCGCCGACCGGCTCGGCAGGCGGGGCTTTTACGTCGATTTCCAGCGCCTGCGGGCTCGGCTGATCCGAGAACAACGTCGAACCGTCGGCCGCTTTCGACTGATACACGCGAGTCGCCGCGCCTGCCGCCGGCAACTGCGCCAGCAGCCCCCCGACCAGCAGGCAGTGAAGCGTCAGGCGCGACGTTGTCATGCAAATTCCTGTGCGGTGATTCCCGGTCCGGGCCAGCGGGGGCTGAAAATTTCCGTGGACGGAATTTTCAACCCCCGCGGACGGCCGTCAGCAGCTGTAGTACATGTCGAACTCGACCGGATGGGTGGTCATGCGCAGGCGCGTGACTTCCTCCATCTTGAGGTCGATGTAGCCGTCGATCATGCCGTCCGTGAACACGCCGCCGGCGGTCAGGAAGTCCCGATCGGCGTCCAGCGCATCGAGCGCCATGTCCAGCGAATGGCACACCGTCGGCACCCCTTTGGCTTCTTCCGGCGGCAAATCGTAGAGGTTCTTGTCCAGCGCCTCGCCGGGATGGATCTTGTTTTTGATGCCGTCCAGACCCGCCATCAGCAGGGCCGAGAACGCCAGGTACGGGTTGGCGCTGGGGTCCGGGAAGCGCACCTCGATGCGCCGCGCCTTGGGGCTGGCCACCCACGGGATGCGCACCGACGCAGAGCGGTTGCGGGCCGAGTAGGCCAGCATCACCGGCGCCTCGAAGCCGGGCACCAGGCGCTTGTAGCTGTTGGTGCCGGGGTTGGTGATGGCGTTCAGGGCGCGCGCGTGCTTGAAGATGCCACCGATGTAGTACAGCGCCAGCTCGGACAGCCCGCCGTACTTGTCGCCGGCGAACAGGTTCACGCCGCCCTTGGACAGCGACTGGTGCACGTGCATGCCGCTGCCGTTGTCGCCGACCACGGGCTTCGGCATGAAGGTGGCGGTCTTGCCGTAGTTGTGGGCGACGTTCAGCACCACGTATTTCAGCAGCTGCACCTCGTCGGCCTTGCGCACCAGGGTATTGAACTTGGTGCCGATTTCGCACTGGCCGGCGGTGGCGACCTCGTGGTGGTGGACTTCGACGTCGAGGCCCATCTCTTCGAGGGCGAGCACCATGGCGGTGCGGATGTTGTGCAGCGAGTCAACCGGGGGCACCGGGAAGTAGCCACCCTTCACACGCGGCCGATGGCCTTTGTTGCCGGCGTCGAAGCTGCCACCGGAACGCCAGTGCGCTTCCTCGGAATCGATCTCCACGAAGCAGCCGGACAGGCCGGCGTTCCAACGCACGTCGTCAAAAATGAAAAATTCCGGCTCGGGCCCGAAGAACGCGGTGTCGGCAATGCCGGTGGACTTGAGGTAGGCCTCGGCGCGGCGCGCCAGCGAGCGCGGGTCGCGCTCGTAACCCTGCATGGTGTGCGGTTCCAGCACGTCGCAGGTGATGTTCAGCGTCACCTCGTCGGTGAACGGATCGAGCACGGCAGTGACCGGGTCCGGCATGAGCACCATGTCGGACTCG
>NZ_JAQVGQ010000130.1 GCF_028696615.1 Immundisolibacter sp.
TCACCGCCGAGGAGCGCGCCATGATCCGCGACGTGGACCTGAAGGCGCTGGCGGCGCACGGCGTCAGCACCCTGCTCACGCTGATGGTGTGGCCCTTGCTCAAGGGCTCCGACGAGATGCCCTTCGACTACCTGGTGCACATGAACGACGGCAAGCTGCCGGACATGGGCATGACCGGCTTCAAGGCGCTGGGTCTGAAGGGCTACATCCGGTTCCGGCAACTCCGCGCGGCGCTGCGGCGTGCCTTGGGCAAGGGCGGGCCGGCCAAGGTCGGCGCCTGACGGCCCCTCGGCGACACTGGAGAACACAGCCATGGCAAACATCGTCGGCGGCTTCTGCGTTCCGCACGACCCGGCCATCACGGCCTTCCCGGAAGTGGCCAACAAGCGCCAGGCGGCCAACGTCATGGCCGGCTTCGCGCGGGTGGCCAAGCGTATCGGCGAACTCGGTGCCGACACCGCCATCGTGGTCGGCGACGATCATTTCGCCCTGTTCGGGCCGCACTGCCTGCCGCAGTACCTGATCGGCGTCGGCGACCTCGAGGGGCCGGAAGAGAACTGGATGCGTTTCGACCGCTACCCGGTACCCAACAACGTGCCGCTGGCCGAGCACATCATGAACTACGGCTTCGAGCGCGGTTTCGACTGGTCGGTGGCCAAATCACTGGTACTCGACCACGGCACCATGATTCCGGTGCACCTGGCGGTGACGCCCAATCCGGGCGTGCGCACCATCCCCATCTACACCGCCGCCGCTGTGCGGCCGCTGCTGCGCCTGCAGCGCGCGCTGGCGCTCGGGCGCATGATCGGTGAGGCGGTGGCGGCGTTTCCGGGCAACGACCGGGTGGTGATGATGGGCTGTGGCGGCATCAGTCACCGCGTCGGCACCGCCGACATGGGGCGCGTGGACCAGGGCTTCGACCAGATGATCCTGGACATGGTGGTGCGTGGCGACGTCGAGGCCATGGCCGAGCTCGACGACGCCTACGTGCTCGAGCAGGGCGGCAACGGCGCCTTCGAGATCCGCAACTGGATCGTCGCCATGGCCGCCATGCCGCGCTTCAAGGGCGAGGTGATCTGCTACGAACCGATTCCGGAGTGGATCACCGGCCTGGGCCTGGCGGAGCTGACGCTCGCCGCCTGATGCGGGACTGAACCGGTTCCTTGGCCGATTCGCCGGCTCGAGGTCGCCGCAGCTTGTCCGCCGCGAACGGCGCCGGATAGACTTTGGCGGTTTCAGGACGTGCTGCAGCCCGCGCGGCGGCATGTCTCCCCCAAGCGCGACGGCAGGACCTCCCATGAACGCTCCCCAACCCGCCATTGCGTGGCCGCAGGACACGGTCACCGAGATTCCCTATGCCCTGTATACCGACCCGGCCGTGTATGCGCTGGAGCAGGAGCGCCTGTTCCGCGGGCCGACCTGGAACTACCTGGGGCTGGCCGAGGAGGTGCCCAGCGCGGGCGACTTCAAGGCCACCTTCGTCGGCGACACGCCGGTGGTGCTGACGCGCGATCACGACGGCAGCCTGCACGCCTGGGTCAACCGCTGCGCGCACCGCGGGGCGCTGGTGTGCCGCGAGCTGCGCGGCAACAGCGCGTCCGGCACGCACACTTGCGTCTACCACCAGTGGGCCTACGACAACCGCGGCGAGCTGGTCGGCGTGCCGTTTCGCAAGGGCCTGGGTGGCAAGGGCGGCTACCCGGCCGATTTCGACCTGCGCGCGCACGGCCTTCGCAAGCTGCGCGTGGCCACGGCCGAGTCGATGGTGTTCGCGAGCTTCGGCGACGACGCCGAGCCGCTCGAGGACTATCTGGGTCCGGTCATGCTGGCCAACATCCGGCGCGTGCTGGGACGGCCGATCGAGGTGCTCGGCACTGCCCGTCAGCACATGCACGGCAACTGGAAGCTGTATGCCGAAAACACCCGCGACAGCTACCACGGCGGCCTGCTGCACCTGTTCTACCCGACCTTCGGCATCTACCGTCCGGCACAGGCCAGCGCCGCGCTGATGGACCAGCGGCACCGTTTCCACAACCTGTTCCAGATTCGCAGCAGCGGCGAGGGCGGTGACGTGGCCGAGTACCAGAACAAAGGCATGCGCGCCATGCCGGCGGCCGACAGCCTGGCCGACACGCGGGTCATCGCGTTCAAGGACGACTACCAGGACGGCATCTCGCTGACCATCCAGTCGCTGTTCCCGAATGTGGTGCTGCAGCAGATTCAGAACACGCTCGCCACGCGGCAGATCGTCACCCGCGGCATTGCCGACACCGAGGTGGTGTGGACTTTCTTCGGTTACCGCGGCGAGAGTGCCGAGCAGCGCGCGCATCGTCTGCGCAACATCAACCTGGTGGGGCCAGCCGGGTTCATCTCGATGGAAGACGGCGAGGCGGTGGAGATCGTCCAGCGCGGGCTCGCAGGCATCGAGCCGGGCGCGGCATCGGTGCTGTCCATGGGCGGCGACAGTGACGCCGACCTCGACCGGCTGGGCATGGACGAGAACTCCATCCGTGGCTTCTGGCGCGGTTATCGACGGTTCATGCAGTTGTGAGACGGCGGCCGCGCGAATGAAAACCGCTTGCGGCATAATCGACGCCCCCACGCGGGCCGGGACCGGTCCGTTGCGTCAACACGGAGGTGGAACGTGGTCGATGTGAGCCAACTGGTGGACGTCGCCGGCGGCGTGCAGAGCAAGCGCGTATTCTGGGATCAGGAAATCTACGAGCAGGAGATCGAGCGGGTGTTCGGTCGCTGCTGGCTGTTCCTGACCCACGAGAGCCAGATTCCGCAGCCGGGCGATTTCGTCACCGCCTACATGGGCGAGGACAAGGTCATCGTGGTGCGTCAGCGCGACGGCTCGATCAAGGCGTTCTTGAATTCCTGCACGCATCGCGGCAACCAGGTGTGTCACGCCGACAGCGGCAACGCCCGCGCCTTCACCTGCAGCTACCACGGCTGGTCGTTCGGCATGGACGGCGCGCTGGCGGCGCTGCCGCTCGAGCAGTCGGCCTACTACGGCACGTTCGACAAGGCCAAGTGGGGTCTGCGCGAAGTGGCCCAGGTGGACAGCTACCGTGGCTTCGTGTTCGGCTGCTTCGACCCGCAGGCGCCTAGCCTGCCGGACTACCTCGGCGAGATGGCCTGGTACCTGGACACCTGGATGGACGGCACCGGCGGCGCCGAGCTGGTCGGCCCGCCCATGAAGTCCATCCTGCGCTGCAACTGGAAGGTGCCGGCCGAGAATTTCATCGGTGATGGCTACCACGTCGGCTGGACGCACGCCGCTGCCATCAAGGTGCTGGGCGGGCCGCTGGCGGGCTTGGCCGGCAACGCCGAGATCCCCTTCGACGACGCCGGCTTGCAGGTCACCTCGCGTCACGGCCATGGTTTTGGTGTGATCTGGGATGGCCTTGGCCTGATCCACGACGATCCCGCCTACCGCAACTACGCTGCGCAAAAGCAGCCGGAAGTCGCCGCCAAACTCGGCGACTGGCGCGCCAAGCTGTACATGGGCCACTGGAACGCCGGCATCTTCCCGAACTGCTCGTACCTCTACGGCACCAACACCTTCAAGGTGTGGAACCCGCGCGGGCCGCACGAGATCGAGGTGTGGACCTGGACCCTGGTCGAGAAGGCGATGTCACCGGAACTCAAGCGCGAGATCGTCAAGCAGGCGATCCACACCTTCGGCACCGCCGGCACGCTGGAAAGCGACGACGGCGAGAACATGGAAACCTGCACCTGGTCCAACCGCGGCCCGCAGACGCGCAAGGGTTTGATGAACGCCCAGATGGGTCAGCTGAACGACGCCGAGCACCCCGAGCTGCCGGGCATCGTCGGCAAGAACTTCATCGGCGAGACGTCCTACCGTGGTTTTTACCGCTTCTGGGCCGAGCTGATGCAGGCCAAGGACTGGGCCGCCGTGCGCGCCAACGACGCCACCTGGAAAGAACCCCTGCTGCGCGGCGCCGCCAAGGCCAAGGAGCGTGCAGCATGAATGCGCCGAGCAACCAAGCCTTCAGCCTGGTGCAGGCCGACGAGAGCCGGCCGGTCGATCTCGCGCTGCATCACGAGGTCTCGCAGTTCTATTTCCGCGAGGCACGGCTGCTGAACAAGCGCCAGCCGCGGCAGTGGCTGGAGTCGCTGGTCGATGCGGACATTCACTACTGGCTGCCGGTGGTGGAAGATCGTTTCGCCAAGGACCAGCGTCCGCCGCCCAGCCCGGACGAGCCGGCCATTTACAACGACGATTACAAAGACCTCGACAAGCGCATCGCACGCCTGGAAACCGGCCTGGTGTGGATGGAAGACCCGCCGTCGCGCCTGCGCTACCTGGTCAGCAACATCGAGGCCTACCACACCGCCCAGCCCGAGCTGATCGCCACCTTCTGCAACGTGCACGTGTACCGTAACCGCCGCCAGCGCGAGGAAAGCAATCATTTCTATGGTCGCGAGGACGTGCTGCGGCGCGGCGCCGACGGCCGGCTGCGGCTGCTGCGGCGCAAGATCGTGCTCGACCAGCGCGTGGTGCTGGACAAGAACCTGTACTTCTTCCTGTAACCCGCGGAGCGCGACGTGAGCCTGTATGCAGTCGAGAAGGTGTTCTGGGAGTTCGGGACCGATCCGGCGCGCATCGCCGCGTTTCGGGCCGATCCGGACGGTTATCTCAAGCCTTACCGGCTGGAGCCCGACGAGCGGGAAATGATCAAGCGTGTAGACCTGAAAGCGCTGGCCGCACGCGGCGTCAGCACGCTGCTGACCCTCATGGTGTGGCCCATGCTGAAGGGCCCGGAAGGGATGCCGTTTTCGTATCTCGAGCACATGAACGGCGGCGTCATGCCGCCGTTCCCCGGCCAGCCCGGGCAATCCTGAACCACCCCACGGAGACCCGAACATGGCACACATCGTTGGCGGTTTCGTCATGCCGCACGACCCGCTGATCACCGGTAATCCCGAAATCGCCGACCCGGCGCAGGTCGAGCGTGTCAACGCCGCCTTCGCGCGGGTGGTGGAGCGTGTCAAAGAACTGAAGGCCGACACCGCCATCGTGGTCGGTGACGATCACTACACCATGTTCGGTCCGCACTGCCTGCCGCAGTACCTGATCGGCATCGGCGACGTCGAGGGACCGGAAGAGAACTGGCTGCGCATGCCGCGCCAGCAGGTGCCGAACAACGTGCCGCTGGCCGAACACATCATGAACTACGGCTTCGATCATGGCTTCGACTGGGCGGTGGCCAAGTCGCTGGTGGTCGACCACGGCACCATGATTCCCATCCACATGGCCGCCACGCCGGCCGGTCTGCGCAGCATCCCGGTCTATACCGCCGCCGGCGTCACGCCGCTGCTGCGGACCAAACGCGCCAAGGAACTCGGGCAGATGATCGGCGCTGCCGTGGCGTCCTTCCCGGGCAACGACCGGGTGGTGATGTTCGGCACCGGTGGCATCAGCCACTGGGTCGGCACCGCCGAGATGGGCCGCGTCAACGAAGACTTCGACCGCCTGGTGTTGGGCATGGTCGAGCGCGGTGACGTCGACGGCCTGGTGAACCTGAGCGACGACTACGTGCTGGAGAACGGCGGCAACGGTGCGTTCGAAATCCGCAACTGGATCGTCGCCATGGCGGCCATGCCGGCCGGCATCCGCGGCGAGCTGCTGGTGTACGAACCGATGCCGCCATGGATCACCGGTATCGGCATCGCCGAACTGAAACTCGCCGCCTGACCGGAGACCCGTCCCGATGAGCCAACTGCCCCTGCGCTACGAAGTCGAGGAATTGATTTACGCCTACGTGCAGTGCATCGACGACGACCAGCTCGAAAGCTGGCCGGATTTCTTCACCGACGAGTGCGTGTACAAGGTCATCCCGCGCGAGAACGCCGACCTCGGCCTGCCGGTGGCGGTGATGTTCTGCGACAGCAAGGGCATGCTGCGTGACCGCATCGTGGCGCTGCGCAAGGCCAACATCTACGCGCCGCACTTCTACCGCCACCTGGTCAGCAACGTGCGCGTGCTGGGTGAGGAGAACGGCGTGATCCGCGCGCAGACCAACTACGTGGTGTTCCAGACCCTGCTGGATGGCGACACGCGCATCTACAATGCCGGCAAGTACCTGGACCAGATCGTGCGCGTGGACGGGCAGCTGCGCTTCAAAGAGAAGCTGTGCGTGTTCGACACCAACCGCATCCAGACGCTGATGGTGACGCCCATCTGAGGCAGCGCCGATTCATCGGTGCTGCCGGTCCGGGGCGCAATGTCCCGGCATGCATCTAGCAGGCCGTTGAAAAACCTTTTGCAACGGCCTGTGAAGGCAAGCCAGGGATGGCTTGCCCCCAAATCAAGCGTGTCAAGCGCTTGATTTGGGGGAGGCTCGTTGCGGACGTGTGCCGCGACGAGCCGAGTTGAAAAAGGGAAGGAAGCCTTTTTTCAACGGCCTTCCAGGGCACAAGCCTTTGATGCACGAAGCGATCGGGGTTTGCGCCGCCGGGCGGTGAACCGGAAAATTCCAAGGATGGAAGTTTCCGGCGTTTTCGCAGCCAACCGCCGGTCGCCTCACTCGGCGGCCAGCGCCACCACCGGGTCCAGACGCGCTGCCTTGCGCGCCGGCAGATAGCCGAACACCAGCCCGGTGCCGACCGCCGACAAAAACGCCAGCAGCGCCGGTGTGGTGGCAAAGATCACCGTCAGGCCGGCGGTGCGCAGCGCCAGGCCCACGCCGAAACCGAGCGCCAGCCCGATCACGCCGCCCACCGTGCACACCACCGCCGCCTCGGTGTTGAACTGCAGCAGGATGTCGCGCATGCGCGCCCCGGTGGCCATGCGGATGCCGATTTCGCGCGTGCGTTCGGTGACGCTGACCAGCATGATGTTCATGACGCCGATGCCGCCGACCAGCAGCGAGATGGCGGCCACGGTGCCCAGCATGAGGGTAAGCGTGTCGTAGGCGGCATTGGCGGCGTCCAGGATCGACGCCAGGTTGCGCACGCTGAAGTCCTCGGTGCGGTGGCGTTCGCGCAGCAGGCGGGTGATGGCCTCCTGCGTCGCCTCCATGGCGGTGACGTCGGTCACTTTCACGGTGAGCGCGTTCAGGTAGGCGCGCCCGAACAGGCGCACGAAGCCGGTGCTGATCGGCACCAGCACCACGTCGTCTTGGTCGCCGCCCCAGTTGGAGGCGCCCTTCTCGGCCAGCACGCCGATCACCTCGAACGGCACGTTGCGCACCAGGATGTACTGCCCGACCGGGTTTTCGCCGCCCGGAAACAGCGTGCGCGCCACCGTCTGCCCCAGCACCGCCACCGGCGCGTAGCCGCGCTGGTCGCGGGTGGTGAAGAAACTGCCGGCCACCACCGGCCAGTCGCGCACCTCGGGCAGGCTGGCCTCGGTACCCTGCACGGTGGTCTGGTAGTCGATGTTGCGGGCGCGCACGGTCAGGCGGGCGCTGCGTTCCGGCAGCACCGATTCCACGTTCGGAAGCTGCGCGATGGCGGCGGCGTCTTCCGGCACCAGTGTCACCACGTCGCCGCCGCCGCGGATGCCGGGCGCGCCCGGGCGCACCATGATGAGGTTGGTGCCCATGGCGGTGATCTGGGACAGCACCTGCTGCTTGCCGCCTTCGCCCACCGCCAGCATGGCGATCACCGACGCCACGCCGATGACGATGCCCAGCAGCGTGAGCGCCGTGCGCAGCGCGTTGGTGCGCAGCGAATGCA